>JBGPGJ010000045.1:0-9739 GCA_041483795.1 Sulfurifustaceae bacterium | reverse complement strand
TCGCCGATGCACTTAACGTTTGCAGCCCAGGGTGCAAACAAAACCCGTTGCACCCGTTCAGCGGCGCGGTTGCACGTTAAGTGCATCCGCGATAACCCCGCCTCACCCGCGCCGCTAAGCGCCCGCACCAGGGTGAGCTGCGTCAGCAGCGAACGCCCGGCCAGGACGGCCGGGCTGGGCTTCGCGCGAAGCAGGATTGCGCAGCGAGAAGTGCGGGCCGTGGCATAACGAGGTTGACGGTGCGACGCCAAGGATGGCATGCACGTTTTTCGCGTTTTTGCGTTGAGTTTTTGTCGGGGACTGTATAGAGAATCCCTAATGCATACGCGGGCGGGTCCAGCGCTCGAAATAGCGACCGATGACGGCGCATACCGGTTCGGGGAAGGATTGGGTTGCCACCTGCTGCATACTTTCGGCAAAAAAGCCGGGCGCGTCCTCGGGCAGTCGCCGTACGAATTCGTCGAATATCTCCTCCATGAGTCGAGGATTGTGCGAGCGCATCGCGGCGATCCCGCGATACAGGTGCAGCAGGCGCCACGGGCGGTTGGGGTCGGTCTTGTCGAGGTCCTGTTTGATGAGATGGGCGCTGGCCTCGGCGACACGACCCATCAGGCGGGCGAACTGTTCGAGCACCGAGGGTTGGCGGGTGTTGTGAATCGCGTGCGCGAAGGCGCCGATGAGCGGATCGAGCGTACGCAACTCGCCGCGGTGACGCAATATCCACTCCGCGGCCAGGAGTGTCGCCGCATCAAGTTCGCGCCGCGCTTGTTCGAGCGCGAGTTGTTTCGCCCAGTCGAGCAAGTTGTTGAACAACGTCATACCGTAGTCACCGAGACGGCTGATGTCCTCGGTGACCGGCGTGGATTCAACCGCCTCGCGGTCGATCTGTATGAGCAGGCGCATGAACTGTTCGATCGCCTGGCTCAGTTGGTCGGGCGCGATGCTGGGAGCGGGCGTCGGGCGGTTCGCCTCACAGGCCTCGTTGATCGCGCGCGTGGCGCGTTGGACGAGCGCCCTGGCTTCGTGCAGATTCGGAATCAGTGCGCGCATGCAGTGGCGCGACGGGACCGAGGCCGACATGATACCCTGTTTCGGCGGAGTCTCTAGACGGCGGCAACCCCCTCATGACGCATTACGATCTGCATGTGCATAGCCATTATTCCGACGGCACCCTTGCGCCCGCCGCACTCGTGGCGCGCGCCCACGCAGCGCGGGTGGAGGTGCTGGCGTTGACGGACCACGACTGCACCGATGGGCTGGCCGAGGCCACCGCCGCCGCGCGCGCGGTTGGGATGCAATTGGTGCCTGGCGTCGAGCTGTCGGCCACTTGGCAGGAACTGACCGTACATATTGTCGGGCTCGGAATCCGTCCCGACGATGAATCGCTTAGGCGCGGTCTGGCGCGTCTCGTCGAGCAGCGTCGCGAGCGGGCGCGGAAAATTGCACATAAGCTCGACCGGCGACGCATCCCCGATGCGTATCAAGGCGCGGCGCGCCTGGCCGGCGGCGCGATTCTCGGGCGCGCTCACTTCGCGCGTTTCTTGGTTCGGGAAGGTTACGTCACCAGCATCGGGCAGGCCTTTAAGCAGTTTCTGTTGCGCGGTGGCGCCGCCTATGTTCCCGTGCAGTGGGCCACACTCGAGGAAGCGGTTGGCTGGATTCACGGCGCCGGCGGGCAGGCGGTGATTGCGCATCCGGTGCGCTACAAGCTCTCGAACGGGAGGCTGCGCAAGTTTCTGGCGCAGTTCAAAGCCTGTGGGGGTGTGGGGATCGAGGTTGTCTGCGGCGGTCAGGCGCCGTCCACGAACGTACATTGCGCCGCATTGGCGCGCGAGTTCGATCTGCTGGCCTCGGTCGGCTCCGATTATCATGGCCCGGAGATGCCGTGGATCGAGCCGGGTCGGCTGGCGCCGCTACCCGAGGGTTGCGTGCCGGTGTGGCGGCACTGGCAGCTGGAAACACGTGCCGACATCAGTTGACCCGGCCATTTCATGCGCGCATGATGGCCGCCAAATTCCAGCTTCTGACCACAAATCGTCAACCACGAGGAGGTGAAGTATGGAGCAGCAAGTCAACCTTGTAGTAGATTCATTGCGCAGTTTCAGCGTCGAACTGGGCCAGTTTCTGCCCAAACTCATCGGTGCCGTCGTTATCCTGGTTATCGGCTGGCTCATCGCCAAGCTGCTCCACTTTATAGTGGTGCGCGGCCTGAAGGCGGTCGGTTTTGGTGTCGTGACAGACAAAGCCGGACTGGATGGTTTCCTCAAGAAAGGCGGTGTTCGCAAGAGTACGATCGACGTACTCGGCCTGCTGGTGTACTGGTTGGCCATTTTGGTGACATTGCTTACCACCTTCAATGTCTTGGGGCTTACTGTCGTTTCGGAATTGTTCAGCACTGTCACGCAGTTCATCCCGAACGTGATAGTGGCGGTGCTAATCCTGACGATCGGTCTGTATTTTGCCCGTTTTGTCTCCGACGCGATCACCACCTACACTCGCAACGTGGGCTTGGAAGACGCCGAATTGGTGGGGCGCGTGACGTTATACGCTATTGCGATTTTCGTTGTGATCGTTGCGCTCGGCCAAATGCACATTGCCGAGGGCTTTTTGTATTCTCTGTTTCAGATCCTGTTCGCCGGGATCGTGCTGGCCCTGGCGCTGGCTTTTGGGCTGGGTGGACAAAAATGGGCGGCCGATAAGTTGGAAAAATTCGCCAAGGGCAAGAAATAGCCCGCGTCTCGACGCATGCGACAAGATCGAAAAACGGGGGCGATGCCCCCGTTTTTTGTATCCGGATTTTGTGGGTCCTATTTGTTCCGAATGGCCATCCGGATAAAATCGCTCCATCGTGGCCCAGTATTTTCAGATCCATCCGAGCCATCCGCAACCGCGTCTGATTAAACGCGCAGTGGAGATCGTGCGCGCCGGCGGTGTGATCGTCTATCCGACGGATTCGTGTTATGCACTCGGTTGCCGTCTCGGCGACAAGCGCGCCATGGAACGTATTCGCCGCATTCGCAGGCTCGATGACGATCACAACTTCACACTCGTGTGTCGCGATCTCTCCGAGCTCGCCCAGTATGCACGCGTCACGAACAGCGACTTTCGGTTGCTCAAGGCGCATACGCCGGGACCGTATACTTTTATATTGTCCGCAACGCGCGAGGTGCCGCGCCGATTACAGCATTCCAAACGCAAAACCATCGGCTTGCGCGTGCCCGATCATGCCATTTCGCGCGCGCTACTGACTGAATTGAATGAGCCGCTTATGAGCGTGACGTTGATCATGCCGGGTGAAAAACTGCCACTGGCGGATCCGGAAGAAATCCGCGCGCGACTTGAGCACGATGCGGATCTCGTGATCGACGGCGGTTTTTGCGGCATTGAGCCGACCACCGTGGTAGTGCTCGAAGACGGTGTAGCGACGGTAACGCGCCGCGGAAAAGGCGATCCAACACCCTTTGGCGGCGCGACTCTGCCGGCCGAGGGGGTGGCCTGATATACTCCCGCCGATGCAGCAGCTCTTGAATGAACTCTTTCGTCTGCCTAGCTGGCAGCCCATCCTGGTTTCGATTATTCCGGTACTGTTTGCCATTACAGCGCATGAGGTTTCTCACGGCTGGATTGCCAAACGCCTTGGTGATCCCACCGCACAGCGGTTAGGTCGATTGACGTTGAATCCTCTTAAGCACATAGATCCCATTGGCACAGTACTGTTGCCGGCGATGCTCATTTTTCTGACTGGCGGGCGCTTTGTTTTCGGTTGGGCCAAACCCGTACCAGTGACTTTTGAAAACCTCCGTCACCCCAAACGCGATATGGTGTTTGTTGCGGCTGCGGGTCCCATCTCGAACTTTATGATGGCGATTTTCTGGGGATTTATTGCCAGCGTTAGTATCGCTATTAGCAGCTCTTTTCCTTCGATCTCGGACTCAATGAAATTTATAAAATTCATGGGAGCCGCTGGAGTTTTCGCGAACGCACTTCTCATGGTATTCAATCTGCTACCGCTGCCGCCGCTCGACGGCGGCCGCGTCGCCGTTGGATTGCTGCCCGGTCGTTGGGGTTGGGGCTTAAGCCGCCTAGAACCATATGGTTTTTTTATATTGATTGGGCTTATGTTGACTGGCGTCTTGGGTATCTTGATTGATCCACCGTTCAACGCCGTCATTGATCTCGTGGGTTTTCTCGTGGGGTTGTCGTAACAGGCCATGAGTAGCGTTCTTCCCGGCCAGGCGCCGCGGGTGCTCTCGGGCATGCGTCCGACAGGGCGATTGCACCTCGGTCACTATCACGGCGCGCTCAAGAGCTGGGTGCAACTCCAAACCCAGTACGAATGTTTTTTCTTCGCCGCCGATTGGCACGCGCTTACGACACACTACGAGAGTCCGCACATCATCGAGGAATCGGTGTGGGACATGGTCGTCGACTGGCTCGCCGCCGGCGTGGACCCGAACAGCACGACACTTTTTATCCAGTCGCATGTTCCCCAGCACGCCGAACTGCACCTGCTGCTTTCGATGATAACGCCGCTGTCCTGGCTCGAGCGCGTGCCCTCGTACAAAGATCAGCAGGCGCAGCTCCAGGACAAAGACCTTTCGACCTACGGCTTCCTCGGCTACCCGCTACTGCAAAGCGCCGACATCCTGGCCTACAAGGCAGCGATGGTGCCGGTAGGCGAGGACCAGGTGGCGCACGTGGAACTCACGCGTGAGATCGCGCGGCGCTTTAATCACCTCTACGGTCGCGAACCGGACTACGAAATGCGTGCCGAAGAGGCGATCAAGAAGATAGGCAAGAAAAACGGCAAGCTCTATCGCGATCTGCGCACGGCCTATCTCGAGCAAGGCGACCGCGAGGCGCTCGCCACCGCGCGGGCGCTGCTCGAACGCCAAAAGAACATCACGCTCGGCGACAAAGCGCGATTGTTCGGTTACCTCGAAGGCGGTGGACGCATCATCCTGGCCGAGCCCGAGGCGTTGCTGACGTCGTCGTCTAAAATGCCGGGTCTCGACGGGCGCAAAATGTCGAAGTCCTACGATAATACCATCTCGCTGCGCGAGCACCCGGCGGAGGTCGAGCGTAAGCTCAAGACCATGCCCACCGACCCGGCGCGCGTACACCGCAGCGACCCGGGCGACCCGGAAAAATGCCCGGTGTGGCAGTTCCATCAGACGTATTCCGACGACAAGACCCGCAACTGGGTGTACCAAGGTTGCCGTTCGGCCGGCATCGGTTGCCTCGAATGCAAGCAGCCGGTGGTGGAGGCAGTGCTGGCGGAATTGAAGCCGATCCAAGAGCGCGCGGCGGAGTTTGCCCGCGACCCGCTACTGGTGAAGAATATTGTCGCTAACGGCGACAAGCGCGCATGCGCGGTCGCCGAGGAAACGCTGGTCGAGGTGCGCAAGGCGATGGGTCTGGGGTACGCGACATGACCGCAGAGATCGAAAAGGAAAACCACGGGGGGGAAAACCGCGGGCCGGCGCCGCTCGCCGTCGTCAAGGGCGAGGCGATGCTGCAGATGCCGCAGGATCTCTACATCCCGCCGGAAGCGCTCGAGGTATTCCTGGAGCAGTTCTCCGGGCCGCTCGATCTGCTGCTTTACCTCATTCGCAAGCAGAATCTCGACATCCTCGACATTCCCATCGCTGAAGTTACGCGTCAGTACATGGGATATATCGATCTGATGCAGACTCTCAAGATCGAGCTGGCGGCGGAATATCTCTTGATGGCCGCGATGCTGGCCGAGATCAAATCGCGCATGCTGTTGCCGCGGCCCCTGGAAGAAGAGGGCGATGAGCAGGATCCGCGCGCCGAGCTCGTGCGCCGACTCCAGGAATATGAGCGCTACCGCGCCGCGGCCGAGAACCTCGAGCGCCTGCCGCGTATCGGGCGCGAGCTGCATCTGGCGGTGATAGACGGAGCCAACCTGCCGCACCGCATGGTGCAGCCGAAGGTTTCGATGTTCGAATTGCTCGATACCTTCCGCGAGGTGTTGAAGCGCGCGGAGCTTTACAATCGTCACCGCGTGCTGCGCGAGCCGTTGAGCGTACGCGAGCGCATGACGCGCGTGCTCGAGCGCATCAATACGTTGGAGGCCGAGGGGTTCGCGAGCTTCGAGTCGTTTTTCGATCTGAAGGAAGGACGCGCCGGTCTGGTAGTGACCTTTCTCGCGATGCTCGAGCTACTGAAGGAGTCGCTGATCGTTATTGTGCAGCAACAACCCTATGCCCCGATCCACATTAGGGCTGCCGCTTAACGGGCAAAAACGATGAGCAAGAAAAAGATTAATCCTGAGCTAAAGAACATTGTCGAGGCCGCGCTGCTGGTCGCCGGGCAGCCGCTGACTATCGATCGCATGCTCGCCATGTTCCCGGCCGACGCCCAACCGGCACGCGAGGAAATCCGCGAGGCGTTGAAACATATCGAGGAAGATTGCGCCGAGCGCGGCGTGGAGCTGAAACAAATTGACAAGGGTTGGCGCATCCAGACGCGCGAGAAATACGCGTCGTTCGTCGCACGCTTGCTCGAAGAGCGTCCACCGCGTTACTCGCGCGCATTGCTCGAAACGCTCGCGATTATCGTCTATCGTCAGCCGGTGACGCGCGGTGAGATCGAGGATATTCGTGGTGTGGTGGTCAGCACCGACATCGTTCGCACCCTCGTCGAACGTGAGTGGATAAAACAGGTGGGTGTGCGCGAGGTGCCGGGTCGTCCGGCGCTTTACGGTACGACGCGGGCGTTTCTCGAACACTTCAATCTGAAGAGCCTGGAGGACATGCCGCCGCTGGCCGAACTGCGTTCGATCGAGGAGATTGGCATGGAACTCGATCGGCGTGTGATGCCTACCGGGGCGGTTCACGGAGCCGATCGCACTGCCGATGCAGAAGAGAAGACGTCGGCCATGGAAGCGCCGGCGGCGAGGACCGCGGTTGAGGCAGGCACCGGTGAGTCATCGGCGGCCGGCGGCGCCATCACCGAGCGCGAGTCGGCCCCGGTGGTTGGGGCGCAGCCGGCCGCACGTGAGTGAGAAACTTCAGAAAGTTCTGGCGCGTGTTGGCATTGGCTCGCGCCGTCAGATTGAGCGCTGGATAGAAGAGGGCCGCATCACGGTGGACGGCCGCGCCGCCGCCATCGGCGAGCGCGTGGAATCCAGTGCAAGCATCTCCCTCGACGGGCGTGTTGTTCCGCTGACCGAACTCGCGCCGAAACCGCGTGTGCTCCTTTATCACAAGCCCGAAGGCGAGGTCTGTACGCGCTCCGATCCGCAAGGTCGCGCGACCGTCTTCGACAAACTCCCCACGCTGCGTCACGGCCGCTGGATCTCCATCGGCCGACTCGATTACACCACGTCGGGGTTATTGCTGCTCACGACAGACGGCGAACTCGCGCACCGATTGATGCACCCGTCGCACGAAATCGAGCGCGAATACGCCGTGCGCGTGCTCGGTGAGGTGAGCGAGGGAATGTTCGTGCGCCTTAGAGAGGGTGTGATGTTGGAGGACGGTTCCGCGCGTTTCGATGAGATTGTGGATGCGGGCGGTACCGGCGCAAATCACTGGTATCACGTCATCCTGCGCGAAGGCCGCAACCGCGAGGTACGGCGCGTCTGGGAAGCGGTGGGCGCAAAGGTGAGCCGGCTCATCCGTATACGCTTCGGGACGGTCTCGCTTCCGCGCCTCTTGCGTCCGGGGAAATCCGAATATATGGAACTGGAACCGATGGCCGAGCTTTATCGCAGCGTGAGTCTTGTCCCTCCGCAAGTTCCAAAGAAAAGGACGCTGATTCTTGCTTCTTCCCGGCCCACACCCGCCGCACGGGCGTCGCGGGAGCGGAGGAGCAATGTCAAACGTCGCGGGGACAAGCGGACAAATCACCGTCACCGTCGTCGTCCTTAACCAAGGTCAAATTTACCGAATTATCGATGTTGTAGATTGTGTAACATGCATGTAGATTAGTCTACATGTCATCTACACCGCACCCGGCTTGGTGGTTGCTGATCATCAGCCTTCCCAGTCATCGCGCGACGCCGCGTATGCGTATCTGGCGGGCGCTCAAGGCGCTTGGCGCGACCGTGGTACGTGACGGGGTTTATGTGTTGCCCGCGACCGGCGACGCGGAGCGCGCGCTGCAAGGACAGGCGCAAGAGGTCACGCGGGCGGGCGGAAGCGCCAACCTCTTACCCCTTAACGAATTGGATGTCGCACAAGAGGCGAGCTTTCGCGCGCTGTTCAACCGCTCGGCTGACTATGGACGGCTGACTGAGACGCTGGTGCGCTTGCGTAAGGAACTGACGCCGCGTCGGGCGGCTGCCGCCGCCGTGCGTCTGAAGCGACTACGGAAAGACTACGACGTGATCCGAGCAACGGACTACTTCGCCGGTCCGGCCGCCGAACATGTCGCGCAACTGCTCGACGAAGCCGAAATCTCGCTCACCGTGCTTCTGTCCCCCGATGAACCGCGCGCGCAGGACGGGGTTATACGCCGACTCGATCCGAGGGAATATCGCGGTCGTACCTGGGCCACACGAGCGCGTCCGTGGGTGGATCGTTTGGCGAGCGCCTGGCTCATCAAGCGTTTTATCGATCGCAAGGCGAAATTCCTTTGGCTCAAGGACCCGAAGCACTGTCCGCGTTCGGCGCTTGGTTTCGATTTCGACGGCGCGACGTTCACGCACGTCGGCGCGCGAGTGACGTTTGAGGTGCTTACCGCCAGTTTCGGGTTTGAAGACGATCACGCACTAAGGCACATCGGGCAACTGGTGCATTTTCTCGACGTCGGCGGTGTGCCCCCCGCCGAAGCGCGTGGAGTCGAAGCAATCTTGAGCGGTGCCCGAGCACGCTGTACCAGCGACGACGCGCTTGTCTCTGAAGCGAGCAAGATATTCGATCACCTATACCAGACCTACAAACAGGCATAGACGGAGCAACAACCATGTCCACCCAGGCTGCTACGAACGTAACGGACGCACCATCCAAACCGGTTTCCTTCGGCGAGGCACTGCGCTACTGGATCAAGCTCGGCTTTATTAGTTTCGGCGGTCCGACCGGACAGATCGCGATCATGCATCAGGAATTAGTCGAACGTCGGCGCTGGATTTCGGAGCATCGTTTTCTGCACGCGCTCAATTACTGCATGGTGCTGCCGGGTCCGGAGGCGCAGCAGCTGGCGACGTATATCGGTTGGCTTATGCACGGCGCTTGGGGTGGTATCGTCGCCGGGGCGTTGTTCGTGTTGCCGTCGCTTTTTATTCTGATCGCGCTTACCTGGATCTATCTCGCTTTCGGCGATGTACCCGCGGTAGCCGGCATTCTTTACGGCATCAAGCCGGCAGTGGTGGCGATCGTCTTGTTTGCGGCCTACCGCATCGGCTCGCGTTCGCTTTATAACCCGGTCCTTTGGACGGTCGCCGCCGCGGCGTTTGTCGCATTTCTCGCCTTCGACGTGCCGTTTCCACTGATTGTTCTCAGTGCCGGGTTGATCGGTTTCATCGGTGGGCGCATCGCACCGGAGAAATTCCGCACAGGCGGTCATGGGGGTGACGGTCACAAGGGTTACGGCCCGGCGTTAATTGACGATGACACACCGTCGCCGGAGCACGCGCGCTTCAAGTGGTCGCGCGTGATCGCCTACGGAGTCATCGGACTTGCTATTTGGGCAGGCGTCGAAGGGGCGCTTTACACCTTGTTCGGATGGGAGGGCGTGCTCACGCAGATCGGTTGGTTCTTCACGAAAGCCG
>JBGPGJ010000044.1:0-9936 GCA_041483795.1 Sulfurifustaceae bacterium | reverse complement strand
TGGCCTGCTTTCAGTGTAATCGAGCGCGGAAATCCGCTTTTAGTTATCCTATCATACGCACGGAACGTTCCTTTCCGGGAGTGTCCAATAAAGAGCCAAACGGCTGGCCCGGGACCTGAATCGTTCTAATAATTTTATAAACAAGAACTTTACGGCCCCGTGGCGGTCAGTTTTAGCAGCTCACCGAGAAGGCCTTTCGCCTGGTTTTTCGAGGCGGTGAGCGTGAACACTGTCTAGCCATGACGGGACCGCGGGATTTTCCGGATGGCTGAGCGCGGTGTGGATGAGAAGCTGGTGCGACAGGCCCAGCGCGGCGACAAGGCCGCGTTCGATCTGCTGGTGCGCAAGTACCAGCACAGGGTCGCCAAGCTGATCTCGCGTTATGTGCGCGACCGGCACGAAGTCGAGGACGTCACACAGGAGGCGTTCATCAAGGCCTATCGCGCGCTCGGAGGATTTCGGGGTGACAGCGCGTTCTATACTTGGTTGTACCGGATTGCCGTGAACACCGCCAAGAATTATCTGGAGTCGCTCGGCCGGCGCCCGCCGGCCTCGGACGTGGAAATGGACAGCGCCGAATTCGCCGACGGCGCCAACGGTCTGCACGAGCAGGCCACGCCGGAGCATCAAGTACTGACCGACGAGATCGCGGTCACCGTGCATCGGGTGATCGAAGGGCTGCCCGGGGATCTGCGCACCGCGATCACGCTGCGGGAAATCGAAGGCATGAGCTACGAGGAAATCGCCGAGATCATGGACTGTCCGATCGGTACCGTGCGCTCGCGTATCTTTCGCGCGCGCGAGGCGATAGACAAGGAGCTGAAACCTCTACTTGAACGATGAGAGATGAAATTCGGGGTGACTATGAACGAGAAGCTATCGGCATTTGTAGACAACGAGCTATCGGAATTTGAAGAACGACGCCTGCTCGTGGAGCTGGGGCATGACCCTCAATTGCGCGCCACGTGGGAGCGTTTTCATCTCATTCGTGCCGTTTTACGAAATGAATTGGAAAGGTTGGCGCCCGCCACATTGTCTGGCGTCGTCACTGAAGTCGTCGCACGTGAGCCGTTGCGTCGTGATTGGCGCGCGACCGCAACGATGCTCGGCAAAACCGTCGGTGGGCTTGCCATTGCCGCGTCCGTGGCGGCTATCGCTATCTTGAGTCTGCAAGCGCCGGTGACGCCGCGCGGAGAGACCGAATCGGTTGCGCAGGCCACGGTCGGCGGCCAAGCTGTTCAAGTGGTTACGCCCGTCGCAGTGCGCGCGCCGACGGAGGCCGATGCCTTGAACGCCTATCTTGTCGAACACAGCGAGTTCGCACCGACCGCGGGTATGGGCAATATGTTGCCTTATGTGCGCACGGTCGGTTACGCCAGCAACCGATGACGGCGTATTCGTTGCCCCTGCCGGCGCTTTCTTTCGTTGGCTTGTTGTTGTCGGCCCCGGCGTGGGCGGCGGATGCCGCGCACGAGTGGCTGATGAAGATGGCACGCGCATCGCGTACGCTCGACTACGAAGGGGCCTTCGTATATCAGCACGACTCGAAGATCGAGACCCTGCGCATCATCCACAAGGTCGTGGACGGCGTGGCCCAGGAACGGTTGACATCCTTGAGCGGCGTGCGGCGCGAAATCGTGCGCGATGCACGCGAGGTGCGCTGTTACTACCCGGACGACAACGCGGTGGTCGTGGAGCAGCGTCGGGCCGATAACCGGAAATTCCCGAGTATTCTCCCCGAACAGTTTCAGGGTCTCGATGAGAATTATGTCATCCAGCTCGGCAAGCAGGAGCGCGTGGCCGGTCGAGCGACGCAGCAGGTGTTGATTCGCGCACGCGACAGTTACCGCTACGGCTACCATCTTTGGGCGGATCGCGACAGCGGTTTGTTACTCAGGGCCGATCTGGTGGATGAAAAAGACCGACTGCTCGAGCAGTTTGTATTTACTCACGTCATCATCGGCGGAAATATCCCGCTTTCAGCATTGGCGCCGGAAACGGAGCGCCCGGGAATGGTGTGGCATCGCGATAGCAGCGAGCCGGCGCAAGGCACAGAGGCGAGTTGGGCCGCGACACAGTTGCCGAAAGGCTTCAGGCTTTCCATGCAGATCAAGCGCGAGTTGCCGCTGCGCAAGAAACCGGTGGAGCATTTGGTTTATTCCGACGGGTTGGCGGCCGTGTCGGTGTTTGTCGAAAAACAGGAGTCGGATGCCAAGGACATGGTGCGGGGGTCAAGTCGCAGGGGCGCCGTCAACGTCTATGGTACGCAAATCAACGGGCACCATGTTACCGCGGTAGGCGAGGTGCCGGCGGCGACCGTATCGCTCATCGGCGGATCGGTTGCTCGACGACCGTAATTAACTACATGCCCACCAACCACGGGCCGGAGCGCTCAGTCACATGACGCGGATCGCAGTCGCACTGCTTGGGTTTGCGCTTGCACCATTCGCCTACGCTGCTCCGCAGGACTTGCCGGATTTTACGCGTCTGGTGCGCAACCACGGCGCGGCCGTGGTCAACATCAGTACAATACAACGTGCTCGCGGCGCGCCTGCGCTCGTTGGAGCAGAGACAGCGCCTGGCGATTTGTCGTCCAGCCCTTCCGACGGGACGCCGGAATCCGACAGCGCCTCTCTTGGTTCCGGGCTTATCATCTCCAGCGACGGTTATATTCTGACCTGCGCGCATGTGGTCGAGGAGGCGCGCGAAATTGTCGTACGCCTTATCGACCGGCGCGAATTCAGCGCGCGGCTGGTGGGGAGCGATATGCGCACCGACGTCGCGCTGCTCAAGATCGAAGCCGGTTCGTTGCCGGCGGTGGTAGTCGGCAACCCTGAAAAACTCGAAGTCGGGGAGTGGGTATTGGCCATCGGTTCGCCCTTCGGATTCCAGCATTCGGCCACCTCCGGAATCGTATCCGCCAAGGGCCGCAGTCTGCCACAGGAAAACTACACCCCGTTCATCCAAACCGATGTCGCGATCAATCCCGGCAATTCGGGCGGGCCGCTGTTCAATTTGCGCGGCGAGGTGGTTGGAATAAATTCACAGATTTATAGCCGCAACGGCGGTTTCATGGGCGTGTCGTTTGCGATTCCGATTGACCTCGCCGTGCGCGTGGCGGAGCAATTGAAGCGCGAGGGTCGGCTGCGGCGCGGCTGGTTGGGCGTGAGCCCGCAGGAGGTTACGCGCGCGCTCGCCATCGCTTACGGTCTGGACAAGCCGCGCGGCGCGCTGATTGCGGACATCCTGCCGGACAGTCCGGCGGCGCGTTCGGAATTGCGCGCGGGCGACATCGTGCTCGAGTACAACGGCAAAGCGATCGAGTACTCCGCGGATCTGCCGCTGTTTGTCGGCCAAACGACGCCGCTCACGCGCGTGAAGCTGCGCGTTTACCGCCGAGGAACGGGGCTGCACGAGATTCAGGCCACGGTGGGCGAACTCCGGGAAGAGGTTCCGGAACCGCCAATACCCGAGAAACTCGGACCCGGCCTCGCGCTTGCGGAACTTACCGATCGGCAACGGCGTCAGGAAGGCGTGACGCATGGTGTTGTCGTCGAGGGGGTGGATGGGGCCACACGTCAGGCGGGCCTGCGTGCGGGCGATATTGTTACCGAGATCGACGGCAGGCGCGTCTACAATGTCTCAGAACTTCGGCGCCTGCTCGCCCACGTACCGACGGGGAAGCATGCGGTGCTTCGAGTCCGTCGTGGTCCGCAGGCGCTGTATATGGCGATCCTGCAAGGCGGGTGATGTTTTCGTTTATGAAAGAGAGCAAATCGAGTATCCTACGCCGCCTTGGTTGAACCGAGACAGGTTCCCGAAATGCCGCAAGTTGATTCGCTATAAACGTTGTATAGCAGAACGGGCGCCCAAGGCGCCTTTTTCATATCCGGGGTCGGCCCAATATCCGGACCCGGGACGCATCGATGAACCAGTCGCAAATCCGAAACTTTTCTATCATCGCGCATATCGATCACGGCAAGTCCACGCTGGCCGATCGTTTCATCCAGCATTGCGGCGCGCTGGAGGCGCGCGAGATGCAGGAACAGGTCCTGGACTCGATGGATCTCGAGCGCGAGCGCGGGATTACGATCAAGGCGCAAAGCGTGGCGCTCGACTACCTAGCGCGCGATGGAAAGACTTATCGCCTGAACATGATCGATACCCCCGGTCACGTGGACTTTTCCTACGAAGTTTCGCGCTCGCTCACGGCCTGCGAGGGCGCGTTGCTGGTGGTGGATGCGTCACAAGGCGTGCAGGCGCAGACGGTGGCCAACTGCTACACCGCCGCCGAACTCAATCTTGAGATTATCCCGGTATTAAACAAGATGGATCTACCCCAGGCCGATCCGCATCGCGTCGGCGCCGAGATCGAGGATATCATCGGTCTCGATGCGACCGAGGCGATCGCCGTGAGCGCAAAGACGGGGATGGGCGTGCCCGAGGCGCTGGAGGCGATCGTCCGGAAAATTCCGCCGCCCAAGGGCGACCCTGACATGCCACTCAAGGCGCTTATCATCGATTCGTGGTTCGACAATTACCTCGGCACCATCTCGCTCGTGCGTGTCATGGAGGGACACCTGAAACCTAAACAGAAGATCCGGCTCATGGCGGCGGCTGAAGATCATCTGGTCGAGCAAATCGGTATTTTCACGCCCAAGAAGAAACCGGTGGCACAACTCGCGGCGGGTGAAGTGGGGTACGTCGTCGCCGGCATCAAGGACGTGCGCAGCGCACGCGTTGGCGACACAATTACGCACACCGATCGCCGGGCGGATAAGCCGCTGCCCGGATTCAAGGAAATTAAACCACGCGTGTTCGCCGGGTTGTACCCGGTGGAGGCGCACGAGTTCGAGGCCTTTCGCGACGCGCTGGCAAAGCTGCAATTAAACGACGCCTCGCTCCACTACGAACCCGAAACATCGCAGGCGCTCGGTTTCGGTTTCCGCTGCGGTTTCCTCGGGATGCTGCACATGGAAATCATTCAGCAGCGGCTCGAGCGTGAGTACCAGCTCAACCTCATCACCTCCGCGCCCACGGTGATTTATGAAGTCGTCACCGGCAAAGGCGAGGTCGTGCTGGTGGATAACCCGGCGAAGTTGCCGGCGGTCTCCGGAATCGAGGAGGTTCGCGAGCCCATTATTCGTGCGACCGTTCTGGTACCGCAGGAGTACGTCGGTAACGTGATCCAGCTTTGCATCGAGCGCCGCGGCGTTCAAAAGGACATGCACTACCACGGTCGCCAAGCGATGCTCATCTACGAGTTGCCGCTGGCCGAGGTCGTGCTCGATTTTTTCGATCGTCTTAAGTCGATCTCACGCGGGTATGCGTCTCTCGACTACGTGTTTCTCGAGTTCCGCCCGGCCGATGTGATAAAACTTGACGTGCTCATCAACGGCGATCGCGTGGACGCGCTCTCGGTGATCGTGCATCGCGACCAAGCGCAATATCGCGGGCGCGAACTCGTCGCGAAGTTGCGCGAACTGATTCCGCGGCAGATGTTCGACGTCGCGATTCAGGCGGCGATCGGCTCCAAGGTCTTCGCACGCGAGACGGTCAAGGCGCTGCGCAAGAACGTCACGGCCAAGTGCTATGGCGGTGACGTGACACGTAAGCGTAAATTGCTCGAACGCCAAAAGGAAGGCAAAAAGCGTATGAAACAACTTGGCACCGTGGAGATTCCGCAGGAGGCGTTTCTCGCGGTATTACGGGTGGACCAAAAATGATAGTGGACTTCGCATTAGTCATGTTCGTTGCCCTGTTAGGCACGGGCGTTCTCTGGGGGCTCGACCGCGCATTTTGGGCCAAGGCGCGCGAGCGACGCGCACAGACTCTCATGCAAGCGGGCAAGCACGACGAGGCGGCGCAGGCGCGCCGCGAGCCGGTGGTCGTGGAGTACGCGCGCGCGTTTTTCCCGGTGATCCTGATCGTGTTCCTGATCCGTTCGTTTCTGGTCGAACCGTTTCGCATCCCGTCGGGCTCGATGATGCCGAACCTGCTCAACGGCGATTTCATCCTTGTCAACAAGTTCAGCTACGGTGTGCGACTACCAGTCGTCAACGCAAAGGTCTGGGAGACGGACAATCCGAAGCGTGGCGACATCGTCGTGTTCCGCTTTCCCGGCGACCTCTCGATTAACTACATTAAACGGGTTATTGGCATCCCTGGCGATCATGTTGTATATAAAAAGAAGCAACTCTTTATCAACGGCAAACCGATGGAACAAACCGATCGCCGGACGTATTTCTCGCCGTATATTACCGAAACGTCCGGCGAGCTGCAGCGTGTGACCGAGGATATTGACGGCAACCGCCACGACATTCTGTCGGCCGGGCGCGGCGAGGGCGGATTCGTCGAGTTCGATGTTCCGGCCGGGCACTATTTCATGATGGGCGACAACCGCGACCACAGCAACGACAGCCGTTACTGGGGCTTCGTACCCAACCAGAATCTGGTAGGCAAGGCATTTCTAGTCTGGTTCAGCCTCGACACCGTCAGTGCGGACAAGTGGTTCTGGCAGCGAATCGTCTGGAACCGCATCGGCGACTCGATCCGTTAAACATCTTGGCATTCACTTATCCGAGGGGTTTGGTATGCACAACCATCAACAGCAACGGGGAATGACGTTCTGGGGGTTATTGTTCGTTCTCGGCGCGCTCTCGTTCTTTATGTTCATTTCTTTCAAACTGTACTCCCCGTACTTCGAAGACTTCAAGGTTCGGGCGGCGCTCGACAGTTTGGTGCGGCAGTCGGATATCGGCATCATGACGCGAGCCGATGTGGCCTCGGCGCTAAGCAAGCGTTTCGACATCGACAACGTAACGGCGGTGAACCTCCAAAAGGATTTGACGATCGAGTCGCGGGGGCGCACGAAAATCATTCGCGTCCGCTATGAGAACGTAATTCCTATTGTTGGTAACCTGTCCATCCTACTCAACTTCGATCACTCGAAAGAGGTCCGATCGAGTGAGTAGGGGGAGCGAAACGCTCTGCCGCCGTCTGGCCTATACTTTTCGCGACCCGGCGTTGCTGACGCGCGCGCTCACGCACCGCAGCAAGGGAGTGGATCATAACGAACGCCTGGAATTCCTGGGCGACTCGGTTCTCAATCTCATTGTATCCACCGAACTGTACGATCGCTTTCCGCGCTTGACCGAGGGCGATCTCACCCGGCTGCGAGCCAACCTCGTGCGTAAACCGACGTTGGCCGATCATGCACGCACGCTTGAATTTGGTCGCCACATAGAACTCGGTGGCGGCGAACTCAAGAGCGGCGGCTACGAACGCGACTCGATCCTCGCCGACACGCTCGAGGCGGTGCTCGGCGCCATCTATAAGGACGGAGGTCTGGAAGAAGCCGCGCGGGTTATCCGTCTGCTGTATCAAGCGACCTTCGCGCGGCTCGATCCGAATACCATTCCCAAAGATCCCAAGACCCAGCTTCAGGAATACCTACAAAAACACTCGCTCCCGACGCCGAGCTACAATATCGTCGAGGTGACAGGCGAGGTGCATCGTCAAAGTTTCGTGGTCGAGTGTTGCATTAGCGGTTTGGATAACGTTGTCAAAGGCGAGGGCAATAGTCGCCGTGCCGCGGAACAACAGGCCGCAGAGAAGGCGCTCGTGTTGCTCGCGCCCTCGACATGAACGCCGAGTTCCGTAGCGGGCTGGTCACGCTGTTCGGCCGACCCAACGTCGGCAAATCCACGCTGCTGAATCGCCTCGTTGGCGCCAAGGTCAGTATCGTTTCCCCCAAACCCCAGACCACGCGCCACCGGCTCATCGGCGTTCGCACCCAACCCAACCTGCAAGTGGCGTTCGTGGACACGCCCGGTCTTACGCGCAATATCCCGCAGCGTATTCACCGCTACATGGGCCGCGCCGCCAGTGGTAGCCTTGAAGGCGTGGATTTGGCATTGCTTGTCGTCACCGCCGACGGCTGGCACGCCGAAGATGAGTACCCTTTACACTTGGCGCAGCATGTGTCGTGCCCGGTGGTGCTGGTAATCAATAAGGTTGACCGCCTCAAGGATCGCCGCCAACTGCTGCCGCTGATTGGGAAACTTTCTGGCGAAATGCCATTCGCCGATATCGTTCCGGTTTCGGCGCGTACCGGCGAGAATCTGGATGCGCTGGAAAAACTGTTTCGACGCTACCTGCCGGTGCAGCCGCCGCTCTACCCGGCGGAGCAACTTACCGACAAAAGCGAGCGGTTTCTGGCGGCGGAGTTCGTGTGTGAACAGGTATTTCGGCGCTGCGGTCAGGAAGTGCCTTATGCCACTGCGGTGGAAATCGAAATCTTTCGGCGCGAAAAGGGTGTACTGCGCATCAGCGCGACGATCTGGGTGGACAAGCCGGGCCAAAAACCCATCTTGATCGGCGCCAAGGGTGAGGGACTGAAAACGATCGGCCGCCACGCGCGGCTTGAAATGCAGCGGCTTTTTAGCGAAAAGATTTATCTCGAATTGTGGGTTAAGGTGCGGCGTGGCTGGGCCGACAACGAGCGTGCACTGCACCGACTCGGTTACGCCGAGAGCTGAAAACCGATGGGCGTTCAGGACCAACCGGGGTTTGTGTTGCATAGCCGACACTACAGCGAGACCAGTTTGTTACTCGAAGTATTCTCCTCACGTTACGGACGACTCGGGTTGCTCGCCAAAGGCGCGCGCCGGCCGGGCAGTCGCGTGCGCGGCCTGCTAAAACCGTTTCAAGCGTTGTTCCTTTCCTGGAGTGGGCGCGGTGAGCTGGCGGTGCTCACCGCGGCGGAACCCGATGGCGAAACATCTGTGTTCGGCGGTCACGCGCTCTACTGCGGTTTTTATCTCAACGAATTGCTGATGCGGTTGCTGCATCGTCACGATCCGCACGAGGCGCTTTATGGCGTATACCGTGAAGCACTCGCGGCACTCACGGGCGCCACGCATAAGGAAGCGGTACTGCGATTGTTCGAGAAGCGACTGCTAGGTGAAATCGGTTATGGATTAGTGCTCGATCACGACGTTGCCGACAATACGCCGATCGAACCCGACGCCTGGTACGATTATATTCCGGAACGCGGTCCGGTTCGTCTTGCGCATCCGCAGCTTGGTCGTCCCCAAGGCATCGTAGTGCGTGGGACGAGCCTGATGGCGCTCGCGAATAACGCGCTTGCCGAGCCCGATATGCTGCGTGAGATCAAACGACTCATGCGTGCGGTGCTGGCGCGTTATCTCGGCGATAAGCCGATTCACAGTCGTAAACTTTTTCACGGCACGATAGTACGTGTGGCCGAGCAAGTCGCAGAGGGTGGCGAATGATCCGACTCGGCGTGAATATCGACCACATCGCCACCCTACGCCAGGCGCGCGGTACACCGTATCCCGACCCGGCGCAGGCCGCGCTCGAAGCCGAGCAGTCCGGCGCGGACGCGATTACCGTACACCTGCGCGAAGACCGGCGACACATCCAGGACCGCGATGTCGAGCTGATCCGGCGCACGATTGCGACCCGCTTGAACCTGGAAATGGCGGTCACCGATGAGATGGTCGAGATCGCACGACGCATCCGCCCCCACGACTGTTGTCTCGTCCCCGAGCGGCGCGCGGAGCTGACGACCGAAGGCGGTCTCGATATTGTTGCGCACCGCAAGCGCATCACGGACGTCTGCGCACGGCTCGCCGATGCCGGCATCCGCGTGTCGCTGTTTATAGACGCCGATCCGGCGCAGATCGAAGCCGCGGAAAAGACCGGTGCGCCGGTAATTGAAATTCATACCGGCCACTATGCCGATGCTGCTACTGACGCGGAACGCTTCACTGAACTGGCTCGCATCGAACAGGCAGTAAATCAGGGGCTCGACCTGAAGCGCCACGTAAACGCGGGTCATGGTCTCAACTACCATAACGTACAGGCGATCGCCGCTATCCCAGGTCTGAGCGAACTCAACATCGGTCATGC
>JBGPGJ010000043.1:0-9962 GCA_041483795.1 Sulfurifustaceae bacterium | reverse complement strand
GGATGCATCCGTTTACCTTGCTCGCGGCGCTGTTGCCGCTGCTCGCGGTGGCGGCGTTGTATCATCAGCCGCAACCCGTGCGCGTGCGTCGCAAGCGCGTTGCCGTGTTCCTAATTGCATTGGTGGCGATTTGTGAAGTCGGGTTGCTCATGTTCAACCGAGCCGACTTCAACGAATATAAGGCCATCTATCCGCCGCTGCACGTTCAAGGCAATCGCGTGGTGCAGGAGATCCGCTCGCCACGCGGTTATTTTCTCGTGCTCGACAATTTTACCGAACGTCTCGACACCGACTTCTCGAACAACGCCGCCATGCTCGGCGCCGCGGCCCCCCCGCTTACCTATGGGCTGTACAACGACGGCAATCGTCTGACCTCGTTGCCCAAGCCCGGCGATTACAAGGAGTCGTACGTACGCGCGGCGCTCGACAGCTTCGCGTACCAGCTTCGACCCTCGGCGTCGGTGTTGCTGATCGGCACGCGCGGTGGTTTTCGCGTGCGCGAGGCGCTCGCGCTCGGCGCCACGTCCGTGACCGCGCTTGAGCCCGACGATACCTTGTACGCGTTGTTACGTGCACAGCACGATAACCCGGTGGCGAAGGCGCTGGCGGATGCGCGCGTACAACTGTTGCACGTATCGCCGGCGATGTTGACCGCTGCCGGCGAACAACGCTTCGACGTCGTGGATATTGCCTCGGACTTTCTCAGTCAGGCCGACGCCAACAAGTTCGCGTTTACGGTCGAGGCGGTGCAGGGCTATCTGCGCGTGCTCAAAGACGACGGCGTACTCTCGATTCCGGTTTCGATCCGTGAGTTCACCGTCTACGCCGTGAAGATGCTCGAGACCGTGCGTACGGCACTTGCCGGGGCCGGCATTGCGTCGGCGCAAGATCGTATCCTGATATACCGCTCGAGCTGGAACGTGCGCATCGTGGTATCGCCACGGCCGTTTACGACAACGGAGATCGCACGATTACGCGATTTCGCCGGCAAACGTTCATTCGACACGTCGTACTTTCCGGGGATTAATCCGGCGAAAGTGGAGGTGTGGAACGATCTGCCACTGGTGTCGTTCGAATCGGAGACGATTCTTTCGAGCGACGATCAGGCGTCGGACGCGCTCAGGGATGAGACGCTTAGGTTGTTCTCACCCGACCACGACGTGTTTGTGCGCGGACATTTCTTTAATGTTGAACCCGCGACACGCGACCGACCGCTTTTCTTCTCGGTGCTGCGGATATCGGAGTTGAAGACCGTTTTAAAGAAAATCGCGCTCATCCCGCGCGAGGAGCTGGGGCTGCTCATCAACGTCGCGGTGCTGGTGCAGTCGGTGTTGATTGCGGTTGCGATCCTTGGGTTACCGCTGATCCGTTGGCGCGCACACCGGCCCAAAACCGAGGCGCTGCTCAAGGCGGTCCTGTACTTCGCCGGTCTCGGCGTCGGTTTTTTGTGCCTCGAGATCTACCTCATCGAGAAAGCGTCGTTTTTCCTGAACGACCGCACCTACGGCTTCGCCGTAGTGATCGCGGCAATGCTTATTTTCTCAGGACTTGGAAGCTACCTATCGGAACGCCACCTCGCGCATCCGCGCCGAGGGCTGGCGCTCGCTTGTGGAATCGTTGTCGTATGGGTCATGGCAGTCTGGGCCTTCCTCGACCCGCTGCTGCTGGCGCTGTTGGCGGCGCCGACGGCGCTCAAATGGCTGGTATTGCTTGCGGTGATTGCGCCGCTCTCGGTCGCGCTCGGATTTCCGTTCCCGCTTGGGCTATATCTCTTTCGCGGCGACCGCAGTCATTTCCTGCCTTGGGCCTGGAGTCTGAATGGCGCGTTTTCCGTCATCGCGACTCCGTTGGCGAACGTGCTCGCGGTCACGGTTGGATATAAAATAGTGCTCGCCTTGTCGGCCGCGCTATATGCACTGGTGTTCGTCGCTTATCCGGTAGCGCGCGGCGAGAACCGAATCTGATTCGCATCTAAAACCCACACAAGATATGAAATTCCCACGCCTCTTTTTTTGGACCTTGTGTCTGGGTCTTCCGGCCGGTATGGCTAACGCCGCGGTAGACGCCTCGAAACCCGAGTGGACCTTCGAGCGCTATCAGACCGCCATGAAAGAAAGCGGCCGCAAGCCCGGTATCAACGAGCAGACTTTCGCTGAGCTTCAGGTACGCAAGAAAGAAGCGTTCAAGATCGTCGAGACTTATCTCAAAGAGCGTCTGGGAAAGGTGGACCCGGCGGTTTTGCGCGCTTTCGACGAGCTGCCGCGCGAGTATTTTCATTACCACTACCAGAATAACCGTTCGTTCGCCGACGTCGCTTACGAAGATACTCGCGAGAAGGTGAAGCCCTGGGCCATCGGTTGGGGTTCGGCGCTGTCAGACTATCTCGGCCAGGCGTACATGACTCAGCTCACCAAGCCGACGTCCGAAAGTGTTGCGCTCGAGATCGGCACCGGCAGCGGTTACCAGAGCGCGCTGCTGTCACGCATCGTGAAGAAGGTGTATTCGATCGAAATTGTCGAGCCGCTCGGCCAGGCCGTCAGCAAGATTTACAAGCCGCTCGGTTACGAAAACCTCGCAACGCGCATGGGCGACGGTTTCTTCGGTTGGCCCGAGGTGAAGGGCGGCTTCGACATCATTATCGTGACCTGCGCGGCGCAGTACGTGCCACCGGCGTTGATCGAACAACTGAAACCCGGCGGGCGGCTTATCATTCCGGTCGGTCAGCCGTTCAAGAAAGGGCAGGTGCTCTATATCTATACCAAGGACGCCGACGGACGTGTGCACTCGAAGAAAGACGTAGGTGTGTTTTTCATCCCGATGACCGGCGCGATTGAAAAACAGCCGCTACCGGCCGCGCCGAATGTCCCAGACGCGAAGAACTAAATAGGTTATTCACCGCGAAGATTTTCGGGCGGCGCGCGGCGTGTTTTCTCCCACGGCGTATCCCGCGGCAGCTCCGCAAGAATAATGCAAGGCATGGCGGGAAGCGATTGCACCGCGAGATGCCGCCATAAGACCGGGGGCAGCGTGAATGCGCTCGATCTTGATATGGATCAAGGTGCGTTCCCGCGAACCGGTTTACTTATTTTGGTATGGAATCCCCTCCCACGTCAGCTTCCCCGGGCAAGATAGATTTATCGCCGCCGATGATCGCCTATCCGCGGCGCGACAACTGCTACTTAAACGTCACATCGCGCTGCACTCTACGCTGCGCTTTTTGTCCGAAGTTCACGCGCCGCTGGAACGTCGGGGGCGCCAACTTGTATCTGCGCCGCGAACCCACGGTCAATGAAATCCTGGCGGCGGTGGGCGATCCGCGCGGTTACCGGGAAGTCATATTCAGCGGTTTGGGCGAACCCAGCTTGCGGCTCTACGATATGCTCGAAATCGCCGCCGAGCTGCATCGGCGGGGCGCCGAACGCGTGCGCCTCGATACCGACGGTCTCGCCAACCTCGTGTACGGGCGCGACGTGACGCCGGATTTGGAGGGCTTGATCGACACCTTGTCGATCTCGCTCAACGCGCAGGACGAGGAGGTGTATAACCGACACTGCCGTCCCGCGCTGCCGGGATCTTACGCCGCAATGCTGGAGTTCACCGACCGCGCGCGCGACTTCGTTGCAGATATCGCGCTAACGGCGATTGACGGGCTCGAAGGCGTGGACATCGCTGCGTGCGAGCGCGTCGCGCGCGAGCTCGGCATTAAGTTCCGCCGCCGAGTTCTGGATGACGTGGAATAGCACGCGATAGGCGGGTGCCCTACTTCGGTCTGGAGATCATATACCGCTACGACGCCGCGGGTTCACGCTATTCGTTCGATTCCACCGTCTGCTCACGGACGACTTGATTCGGGTTTGTGCGTCGCTGTCGCGCAACCCGCGAGGCGTTGCAGACCGGCGAGGTCCGTGATCGTCAGATTGCGGCGGTTGGCCTGCAGCAGATTTTCTTGCTGGAGCTTGGAGAAGACGCGGCTCACGGTTTCGAGCTGGAGACCGAGGTAGTTGCCGATCTCCTCGCGCGACATGCTCAAATGGAAGACGGTGGGGGAGAAACCGCGCAGGCTCAGCCGTTGCGAGAGATTGAGCAGGAAGGCGGCGAGCTTCTCTTCGGCGGTCATGGTGCCGAGCAGCATCATCATGTCGTGGTCGGCGGCGATTTCCCGGCTCATGAGGCGATGGAACTGCCGCATCAAAGACGGAATGTCGCGCAGCAGTTCTTCCAGCCGATGGAACGGGATGATGCACACCTCGCAATCCTCGAGCGCGATCGCATTGCACGTATGGTTATCCGCGCTGATGGCGTCGAGGCCCATGATCTCGCCGACCATGTGAAACCCGTTGATCTGCTCGCATCCGTCGCTGTTGATCTCGTACGTCTTGAAAAAACCGCTGCGCACAGCGTAAAGCGCCTCGAACCGGTCCTGCACGCGGTACAAATGCTGACCGGCCCGCACGTGTTGTCGGCGGTCAATTGCGGCGTCCAGGCGCGCGAGGTCTTCTCGCTCTATACCCACCGGAAGACATAGCTCGCGCAAACTGCATTTGGAACAAACGGCTTTTAGGGCGGGGAGGATCTGCGCCGAGAGCGGGATGGACATATCAGAAATACTACCGCGTTTGAGGACACAGGACAAAATTCCGTAGTGCGGGAATGATGCAGTCCTGTCATTTGTCAGTCAGCAGCCGACGATAACGTCGAAGACTCCGGCGCAGCGCGCGGCGGGTTTTCTCCCACGGCGCATCCCACGGTAACTCACGGCGCATCAGCGCCTCGCAGAGTTTGAGTAAGCCATCTACATCGTCGAGGTGCACGAACTCCGGCGCCGGTTTGCCGCGCGCGCGGCCTTCAAAAGATTCGTTGTGATAGTTACCAAGCGGCACTGATATACCTATCGCGGGCAATCCGTAAGCGAGCGCCGCTGTCGCCTCGCAGGTACCGCCGTCCATAATGCGTCGCTGGTGCCGACCCGGAAGCGTCTGTTCTGCAACCTCCGTCAGTACGCGCAGGGTGCTTGGATCGAACACCGTGCGCCGATCGCCGAGCCGTACTACCGGGCCCTTGCCGATCTCCGCGCCAGGCAAGGTGCGCGAGGCCTCAAGGCTCACGCACACAATCGGGCGCTTTGCCTTGGTGAGCCAGCCCCGTTCGAGATGCGCGAGCATGCCGATGAACCCGACTTCCTCTGCGCGCGTGAGCAGACCGATGAAGGGCGGATGACGTTTCTTTTTTCCGCCGAAGAGTTTCAGTGCGGTTCGCACAATCGCAAACACGCCGATCAGATCGTCCGCCGCTTTGGTATAGATCAATCTACCTTCGCGCCACACCGGCGCGCGGTCGCGGAAACCGCCGAACAAAGATTGCGCGGGCGGGCGCGCAAGCCAGGCGGTGCGTTCGATATGTACCTGCGCTTCGACAAGCCGCTTACGGCTTTTATCGAGTCGCGGTCGTGTCAGTCGTCCCAAAGCGGCGTAGCCGTTGTTGTCCGCAAGCCAGACCTTTGCGTGTTCGAGGCCGCGTACCGGCGCGCCGCCAGCCCACGTCACTTGTAATAGTTTGGCTGACAACCAGCGCACACCGTGAAAGCCGGGATGGTCCATATGTGCGACGAATACGCGCAATGGTTCGCGCTCGGGTTTCCGCAAGAGCCGCTTGTATTCGCTCGCCGATGCAACGCCAACGACGATATTGCCAGTCGGATCGCGAAAGAATGGCACGTGCGCGCGGCGCAACGTGTCGGTGACAAGCTGCGCGATATGCGCTTCCCGAAACGGCGCGGTCGGCTGATACAGCAGATCGAGCAGAAGCGACAGTTCGCGCTTATTCATGGCGCGAGAGTATAAATTAAGCTACAACGCGAATCTTTATATTTGACGCTAAATTGAGCGGCGCGCGTCAACGTCCGCTGGGACGAGAGCGCAGCCATGCGACCACCCGTTCCGCGTCGGCGTCCGAGGGGAAGACCGGGTAGAACACTTCTTCAATGCGACCCTGCCGTACGATCAATGTGAGACGCTTGATTAGCTCATTGTCACCGACGGAGAAAGTCGGAAGCCGTAGGGCCCGCGTGAAATCAAGCCGCGCATCGCTCAACAAGGGAAACAGCAAATGGAGCCTATCAACGGCCTCACGCTGGTAGTCGGTGTCTTGCGTGCTGACGCCGTAGACGGTTGCGCCTAACGAGGCAAGCTCGGTGTAGTGGTCGCGGTAAGCGCAGGCCTGCGGCGTACAACCGCGCGCGCCGGGAATGGCATTCCACGCCGCCGCCCCGCCAAGCGGTTCCTCATTAGGCCGTCCGGTCCGCGGGTAGCAGTAGAGCACGAGCCAAGGCCGTCCTTCTTGTGAAAGCGCGACTGTATTTCCCGATGTCGCCATCAGACTAACCGTGGGCAGCGTCAACCCCCGCAGATGATCGCAAGCGCCGTCGTCTTGCGGTACCGGTAGGTTTTCGGGAAGAGTGTAAAGATTATCTGTTCGCATAACGTTCGCGTTGAGCAGCGCGCCGTTCTTTGGCGCGTCCGCTCTTGAACGCGTGGTTAGACGCCATTGCTGCTACTGAACCCATACTTTGAGATCGCGGATGGTCATTGCTCCGGCGCCCACCGCAATACGTATCCCCGTTCCTTCGAGAACCACGCCCTCGCCACCGATTATGCTGATGCCACGGGGAACTGGTGGACCGGCACCTCGAGAGTCAACATCCACGCCGATTTCGGCGCCCTGGCACGTGAAGTGACCTATGCCAATGTAAGTGTGGCCAGTCTCGTGTACTTGTCCGACCAGAAGGCCCTGTTCGCCGCAAATAATGTGGCAATTATCCAAGTACATGTCCAGACGACCAATTGCGATCTTGTCAGGCGGGGTAATTCTGAAGGCGAGTGCAGTGCGACCGCCTTCCGATTTCACTGTGACCTCGGTTCCGACAACGCGTATGTCCCATGCATCAATTGGGCCCTCCCAAACGTTATCCGTGATTCGAAATGTTTCGCGCCCGGTGTGATCGCAAAAAACGCCATTCAAAGTAGGAAATGCTGAACCTTCCTTCGGCGGGGTGATCGACAATAGGTCACGTCCGTTAATTCGCAACAGATGACGTGCATATTCGAACTTTGCAGTCCCCATTTCCACACAGATGTTCTGTGCAGAAAGGTCTAAGTCTTCGAAGGGACGATGAATCTCATTCGACCCTTGCACTTCAAGGTACCGCGCTTTCACCGTTTCTTTGGAAAGTCGCCCTCGGGTAACTCTGTCGTGGCATCCACCGCACAACAGGCAAATCTTGTCTGGCTCGTGGGTCTTCGCGGCTGCGTATTCTGGGTCGATATGCTCGTACTGATAGATCGCGCAACGGCACACAACGCATCCAAACTTCGATCTTCGGCGCACTTCCAGCGCGATATTCTCCGGAATGTGCCGCTGGAGCCCAAATCGGTTCGCCATGGCGTCTAACGCCAAAGCTCAGGCGCGCGCGGCTTTATCGCGCGTCCCCTGCAGCGCCGGGTTAGCCGCCAACACCGATTCGCTTTTGCCCGATGACACCGCACTTGATGCGACGAGCTCACGGCGCGGTAATTTGAAAACTGGTCGATCCGAGGGGGGTGTTGAAATAGTCCAAAACGGTAAGTGTGACTGTGTACGCTTGGCCTGTGGTGGTGGCGTTTGAAACGATAGGGTTGCCGTTGCGGTGTTGCAGGTCACTGACCGGCGTGAACGCGAGTCCCGATATTGGTGCGTTGCCGATCTCAGTCAAACTTGCGAAATGCAGGGGTAACGACATGAGCTCGACCTTGGCACCGAAAAGTGAAACGTTTCCGGTGTTGGTCGCGTTAATATCGACCGAAAGCGCATAGCTTCCGCCGCCGATAGGCACGAGCAACGGTGTTCCCGACACTTGCACACTAGCGGCCAGAGTGGGAGTCGTCGGGGATATGGCGGCCTGTGAGCAATTGCCTGCCTTCCATCCGATTCCTCTCTCAACGTAACAGCTGAGCGCGGTGTCGTACGTGAAAAACGCTTCGGTACCGACGCGTGTCCGGTTGTCGATATTGGCGCAGTTCCACAGGAGTGTGCGGGCCTGTTGTGGGCCCATGGGATAGCTAACCACAGCGTCGGCATTGTGGCTCAATAGACAGCCATTGCCAGCTTTGGTAATCGTTACAGCGACGGGCGAATTCTGCTGGTTGGGTGTGGAGCCGCTACCGTCTGATCCACCACCACAACTAGCCAGAAGAAAGGCAAACGGCAACACAACTTTCTGTTTCATCGGAGTACTTGAGCACATGGGAAGACTCCTGGGGTGGCTAACGCCGCGTTGAGCCGCGCGGGGCACTGACGCAACCGTTTAACTGCTTTAAGGGAGGTGTCTACTTTTCCGGGGTAGGTTCAGTCCGCCTCGAACCGGTAGTTAGAAGCCATTATTGTTGACCGAGGTTCATGACTAGGTTGTACGTAAACCAGCCATCGCCCGTGATGAAGGTTTGCGGTTTGGCAGAAACAGCATCTCTCTGAATCCCAATACCATCAGTATAAGGCTCGAAGGAAACGATTTTCGGAAACGCGACACGAAAACTTTTGGCCGCACCAGCAAAGTACACGTGCTTATTCGTTACACCAAGTATTCCGTTATCCACGTGAACCGTCTCTGTTGTTTCAACTGGGTGTGCTTTAAATCTTCCAGTCCGAAAGTAGAGGCCCTTCGCGACGCGGATACTGACACCACTAGAACCACCTTCATAGTGGCGTCGCGTTTTTTGTTCGTAGTACTTCACGCCCTGAAAAATCCAAACCACCTTTTCACCCTTTTGGAAGTTGAACGGAATGTTACCCTCTACACGCACTCGCTCAGGAATTGTCCCGTTCAGAATGTCCCGTAGAACGGTACCCTTAACGACTTTTGTAAACGCGCCATTTCCGTCCAAGTCTTGTTGGGTAAGCCCGAATGCTTTTTGAATTTCTACGAGGTTCGATTCCTCTTCTGGTGTAAGAACACCGTCCTCAAAGGCAGCCTCGACGGCCCTACCCCAATTCTCGACAACGAAAGATGTCAATTCCGAGCCCGAAATGAAGTTGGTTTTCGCCACATCTTCCAATTTATTCTTGAGCGAACCGATGGCGGAGGCATTCTGTGCGGCACCCTCGATCAAAGAGCTGATCTCCTTCTTACCGGAGCTGTGTTTTGCATCGCATTCTTTATGCGCGCTCCTTAGAAGGCCTGCGGGTTTCCCGCAATATCGACAGTTTCCCATTGCTCCTCCTTTAATGGCTTCTAACGATACTGGAGTTAGACAGCAGACAGATCGAAGTATGGCCGAAAGATGTCGTCGATCTTTTCGAGCTCGGCACGCATGGCCTGCCGACGGTTTCGTAGCTCTTCGAGAAGGGAACCGCGCTGATCGTCACCTTCGAAGGCGTTGTCTGCCTTGATGTCCTCGATCTCAAGCATCCGAGAGTAGCGCTCCCGAAGACCATCGAGGTAAGCAACGACATCGGTACCGAAGACGAACGATGCCCCGACAATCGAGGCGCGGAACCTGAAAAAGGCGTCCTCAGGAGTCCGCCGGCTGCTCACGGCCGCGACTATCAGATCGCGTGCTGCAGCTAGGATCGCATAGCGCCGTTCGCTCAGATCGTGCTTCAGTCGATACTGCTGGATGCGATATTGCTGGTAAGCGATCCAGAGCCCAAGTGCCGCGATCACCGGCGTCATCAGAGCGGACAACCACAGTCGAACGGTCTCCATCGTTCCTCTGCTGTCTAACAAGATATAGGTGGACTAAGTTCCGTATTTAAAGACGGCCAGTGACATCGAAGATCAACCAGTTCCCTTTGCCATTCAATATTACAGGCTGAGTTTCTCGACAGCTCTTGAGCCGGGAAATGCCGAAACGCCGACTAAGTTAGGCCCGTTAATCTTCCGGGTCAACAGCGATGGAATGCGCGCAGAATTTCGCAGCGCCGACGGGACG
>JBGPGJ010000042.1:0-10047 GCA_041483795.1 Sulfurifustaceae bacterium | reverse complement strand
CTGGGACGGCTGGCCGAGATGACCAACGCAGTAGTGATTCCGTGTTTTGTGCGTCAGCTGCCCTACGGCGCCGGTTACGAAATTGTCATGCGACCGCCGCTCGACGATTTCCCGAGCGGGGACGTCATCGCCGATACGACACGCATGAACCGCGAAATCGAAACTGCCGCGCGCAAATGGCCGGAGCAGTATTTTTGGGTACACAAGCGTTTCAAGACTCGCCCCGAGGGCGAGCCAAAGTTTTATCAGTGACGTTTGCCCCACCGAGCAGAAACCCTACACCGCTGGGCGGTCGCCTGACTATTTCGATTGGAGCTTTTCGAGTGCGTCGTTGCCCCAGCCGGTAACTTTCCCGCCTTTGAGAATCACGGGTGTTGTTAAAAATTTCCCTATCGGCGTAAAAGGCGGGTTGTTTCGCGTCACGTAGTACAGAACCTCGTATTTAGCGCCGTCTTTTCCGCTGAAGGTTTCCGTCGTCCACGGATTATTCACGATACCGTCGTTCGTTTTGGCCGTGTCCGTGCCCATAGTCTTAATGACATCCGCTTTGCTCATCCCAACTGAAAGTTTGGCGATCCTCGTTAGATTCGACGCCACGAGCCCTCCGAGCTTGAGTTCTTCACCGTACGCCGTGAGGGAAGTAAACGCGAGCGCGAGCGCAGCGATGCGACATAATGTACGGAACATGAAAGCTCCTTATGTTGTCGGCGAGAAACCGAGCGTAACCGAATCCAGTTTGCTTTTCACTCCCCGCACGGGACAGGTAAGTGCGCGCTGCGAGCGCTCGAGGAGTTATTTCTGCAACCGCTCCAAAAAAACGGTCATTTCCTTCGCAGCTTGAATGTCCCCCTTCTCTTGCGCAGCACGAATGCCTTCTTCGTATGCTTTGATCGCATCGTTTCGACGACCGGAATCGGCAAGGGCCTTGCCGAGGAGTTTCCAGGCGGCGGAGTATTTCGGATCGTGAGTGACAGCGATCTGTAAATGCCCGATGGCTTTGTCGGGTTGGCCGAGTTTGAGGTATTCGTTGCCGAGGCTGTAGCGCACGAGCGCGTTGTCTTGCCCACGCGCGAGCATGGCTTCAATGTTTTCGACGAGGGCCATCGACGGGTGACCAATCTTAGATCGCGACATCCATGCCGTCCTTGGCGCAGAGTTGTTGACTTCGATGTGCCCCAGGCCGGTCCAGTAGCTCGGCGCCGCTACCGCTGCGCTTTCCATGCTCCGCTTGCGGTCCAGCCCCAACATCCATGTTGGGGCGTTCGCGGCTCTCATCGTCGCCGCTCACCCCGCTTCGCTCCCTGGCGCAGGGCGCACCATCCGTGGTATGCCGGTTCGGCGGCGCGAATTTCTGCGTGCCGCATCCTTGCTTACGCAGAAATCCGGCCAAGCAATCAATGGCGTGGCGCCCGCGCTTCTTCGCTTCGCTGTCCCTGCTTCGCTTGAAGTCCAGCCCCGCCATCCTGGCGGGGCGCTCAAAGCTGTCGCTTTTCGCCCTATTGTCGCCGTTCGCTCACCGAACGTTCGCGACATCTCTGCCTCACCCATGACCAGGCGAGTGTGTCCACGAATACTCCGCTTCACCCGCACCGTCGAGCGGGTGCAACGGGTTTCGTTGCACATCTTGCTGCAAACGTTAAGTGTCTTCGTCTCATTCCGGCTCACCCTTGACGGGCTTGGGGCTTAGGCCCAATTGCTTGAGCTTGCGGTAGAGATGGGTGCGCTCCATGCCCGAGATGCGCGCGAGTTCCACCATATTGCCGTCGGTCTTACTCAAATGATGTTCGAGATAGGCGCGTTCGAGCTGTTCGCGCGCCCCGCGCAACGGTTGATCGAAAAGCGCGTGCAGGGCCGCGCGCGCATCAATCGCGGCGCGGGCGTTGCCGAGGGCCTGTTGGATTTCATCTTCGCCGACTTCCTGGCCGCGATTGAGGATCATCACGCGCTGCACCACATTGCGCAGCTCGCGCGTGTTTCCCGGCCAGCCGTGGTTTCGCAGCAGGTTGAGCGCGGCGGTGGTGAAGCGGCGGTACGACAGGCCCTCGTGGTCCGCGAGCCAGTTGACGTAGGCGTTCACCAGTTCGGGAATATCCTCGCGATGATCGCGCAACGGCGGGATCGCGAGCGGCACGACCGCGAAACAGTAGTAGAGGCTCTCGCGCAGGCGTCCGTCGGCGACCGCCTGTTTCAGATCTTGTATAGCGATGGTGATCAAATGCGTTTCGAAGGTAATCGGCTCGCGTCCGCCGAGGCGGGTAAAGCGCTGCTCGGTGAGCGCGTGATGGAGTTGCGCCTGCGTGGCCGCATCGAGTTCCGCGATTTCGCTCAGTACCAGCGTGCCGCCGTGCGCCTGTTCGAGCACGCCGGGTAGAACCACGCCGCCCTGTTCGCTGCCGAACAAATGCAGCGCACGGTTGGCCGGCGGAATCGCCGCGAAATTGACCTCGACATGGGGACCGAGGCGCCGCCGGCCGTGAGTGTGCAGATGGCGCGCGGCTGCGGTCTTGCCGCTGCCCGGCTCGCCGACGATCAGTACCGGTGAATCGGTGGCGGCGATGCGCTCGACTTGCGCGCGCAACTCGCGCATGGCGCGCGAGCGCCCCACCAGAAACGTCGCCGTGTCCGATTGCGCGCGCAGGCGCTGGTTTTCGCGCTTGAGTTTCTCCGACTCGAGCGCGCGTTCGATCGTCACCAGCAGCTTGCCCATGGACAGCGGCTTCTCGATGAAGTCGTAGGCGCCGAGGCGCGTGGCCTCGACCGCGGTTTCCACCGTGCCGTGGCCGGACATCATCACCACCGGCGCATCGGGCGCGCCGCTCGTGGACCATTCCTTGAGCAGCGTGATCCCGTCGGTATCCGGCATCCAGATATCGAGCAGTACCAGATCCGGGCGCTGCCCCTGGAATAGCGTGCGCGCCTGGGTTGCGTTCTCCGCGGTCTGCACGCGGTAGTGCTCGTCTTCGAGGATCTCTTGCACCAGTCGGCGAATCTCGGGTTCGTCATCAACCACCAGGATATAACCCGGCTCTGTGCGTGCGGCCCCGGCGGTATCGGTGGCAATGGGCAATGCAGTCATATTCTTTTCTCCTGCGTGCGTCGATTTCTGACGTCATGCATGCGGTTCGTAGCGTCGCACGGTAGCTTTCAAAATTCAGCCTGCGCCGGCAGCGCTGCGCTTCATCGCTTCGCTATCCCTGCTCCGCTCGAAGTCCGGCCCGTTGCCGCCCAGGGCAGGCAACTTCAGCCTGCCCGTTCGGCGGCACCGATGTCCACTGGACATCGGTGACCACTCCACCTCACCCTTGGCCGGGCGTTCGCGGCTCCTTTTCCCGCCGCTCACCCTGCTTCGCTCGCCGGTCGAAGGATGCCACCCGTGACGTGCCCGTTCGGCCAGCAAAATGCACGTTAAGTGCCTTCGCGAGACCGGTGAATCTTGGCAAAATTGCCTGCCGTCCCTGGCGCAAGGGCATTGACTTCGATGCACCCCAGCCCGTTGCCAGCCCAGGGCGGGCAACTGCGGCCCGCCCGCTCGGCGGCGCCGATGTTCCGCTGGACATTCGCGAAAACTCCGCCTCGCCCATGGTCGGGCGCTCAGAAGCGCAAACACACGTAAAGTGTGTTTACGAGAGCCCCGCTTTGCCCGCCTTTCAGCCCGGGGCGCAACAAAACCCGTTGCATCCGTTCGACGGCATGAACACACGTTAAGTGTGTTCATGAAAACTCCGTCTCACCCTCGGCGCGCTAACCTTTCATGTCGTGCCTGCCGTCCCTGGGGCGACGCTTTTGGCGTTGTTCAACCACGGCCTGCACATCCGTGTGCAGGCGTTCAGCGGCGTACATGCACGTTAAGTGCATGTACGAAAACCCCGCTCACCCTCGCGCGGGTCGATGGGTAACGCGCGCGTTCTCATTTTCTGCTGCCGCTCGCGTGCTCGCCACCAGCGGTAGGTGTAGGGTAACCGTGGCGCCGCCATCCTTCAAATTCATCGCCTCGATGGTGCCGCCGTGTTCCTCCACGATGCGTTTGACGATCGCCAGCCCCAGACCCGTACCCTTTTCTTTGCTGGTGACGTAAGGCTCGAACAACCGTCGCATGAATGCCTCCGGAAATCCCGGCCCATTATCCTTCACCGACAACTCCACGCCCTCCCCGCGCAGGCACGTGCGCAAGCGGATGGTCGGCTGCGCCGACTCTGCGAGTGCATCGCGCGCGTTGAGCAGTAGATTATGCAGCACCTGGCGCAGGCGTCCGGGGTCGGCGCTGATCGCCGGCAATTGCGGGTCGAGCTCAAGCCGCAACATCACGGTGGCGGACGCGCTGTTATCTGCGGCGCGCAGCGCCAGCGTGTCGCCCGTTCTTACGCCGCGCTCGGCGCGGTAAAGCTCGACGACGTCGCGGATGAGATCATTCAGTTCCACCGGGCGCGGCTCCATGCGCGAGGCGCGTCCATAATCGGCAAACGCGTTCACCAGCGATTTAAGTGCCTCGACCTGTTCGATGATCGTGCGCGTGGCGCGATCGAGCGTGGCGCGTTCCTTCTCCGGCAACTGCGCCAGGTACTTGTGGCGTATGCGTTCGGCCGAGAGTTGAATCGGCGTCAGCGGATTTTTGATCTCGTGCGCCATGCGCCGCGCGACCTCGGCCCAGGCGGCGTCGCGTTGCGCCTGGATCAGTGCGGTGGCGTCGTCGAATACGATCACGTTGCCGCTGCGTCGCCCGGAGACCCCCGGAAGGCGCGTGCCGCGCACGATCAGCGTGCGTGCGCCGCCGTCGCGATCCAACACCGCCTGACGCTGCCATTGGGGTTTGCCGAGCGCGAGCCCCTCGCGGATCGCGGCCACGAAGGGCGCGAGCTGCGGAAAGCTTTGTTCCAGTGCTTCGAGCGAGTGGTTCTCGACCGCGCCCAGATCGGCACCGAGGATTTGCATGGCGGCGGCGTTATAGGTGCGCAGCACGGTGCGCGTATCGAGCGAGAGCACGCCCGAAGACAAGTGCGTCAGCACTGTCTCGAGGTAGGTGCGCTGCACCTCGGCCTCCTGTTGGCTGCGCTTGATCTGCGTCTGCGCGCGGTGCACGCGCTGGGTCATGTCATTGAACGATTCCACGAGCAACCCGATCTCATCGTGACTCGTCACCGGAATCTGCGTGCGGTAATCGCCGGCGGCGACGGCACGCGTGCCTTCGGCAAGATCGCGGATCGGCGCCACCAGTCGCCGCGCCGAGAACAGCGCCGCCCACACCGCGATCAGCATGGTGAGGAACGCCACCAGCGACAGCGTGAGCGTGAAGCCGAACTTGAGCGGTCCGCGCAGGTACACAAGCTTTTCATACTCGGCGTACGCCGACTGCACCGACTCGCCGAGCTTGGCGTAGCGCGGCGGCAGTGTCTGGAGCACCTGCAAGATGCGCACGCCGGCGCCGACCTCGCGCGCGCGCACCGGCACCACCACGCGCAGTCGCAGGCCGCCGCGAGCCGCTGCGTCGAGATTGGCGTAAACACCACCCTGGCGCACCTGCGCCAGGGTGGTATCCGACGGTCGGCTCGGCACAAGCGTGCCAGAGCCCAGATTCTCCTCGCTGCTGGCGGCCAGGATTCTGCCGTCGGCGCCGAAGAGCGTGAGTTCGGTGACGCCATGCTGTTCGCGTAAGTTGTTGAGCGTTGCAATGGCCGAGCGGTCGAGTGTCCCGCGGCGCGCTGGCGCGACAATCTCGAGCTCGGCGGCCATGTCTTGCGCGTTTTTGATCAGATCCTGCTTGAGCGCATCGAGCGCCGTGCGTCCGAGCAGCAGCGCGTCGTCGAGCGCCTGCCCTATCTTTACGTCGAACCAGGTGTCGAGGCCGCGGTTGACCGTGTGCACCGAGAACACGAACACGACTAATACCGGCAGCACCGACAACAACACGAACACCCCGACGAGTCGTAACGTCAGGCGCGTGCCGAGCACGCGCGCGCGATACTGTTCGATAAGGTGGAAGACGTTGAGCAGGATCAGCGCCAATAGCAACACGATGCCGACGACATTCGCCAGCAGCAGCCACGAATACCAGCGCCCGAAGAACGCCGAGTTCTGTGTAGCGGCGTTCATCATCAGCAACGCCGTGAGCAGCAGCGCCGACAGCATCGTCAGCGGCAACCAGCCGCTGACGTGGCGCATCATTGCGCCTAGCGCGCGACGTTCCATGTGGTCCAGCCGCTGTTCAGGTGCCAGGACAGCGTGGTGTACGCCACCGGTCGCAGCGGCGTCGGCAGCGTCTCGATGTCGAGATGCGTGCGCAGTCCGACGATGTAATCGTCATCGGTGGCGATCTCGACCTCCAGCAGCGGCAGCCGCAGCTCGCTCAGAGAGCCGAGGGACTTGAGCGCTTCGGCGAGCGCAAGAAAGTTGTCGCGGGTATTGCCGGAACCGACGAGATACTGTCCAGACAGCGCGTGGTACTGCAGGTTGCGGCGCAACGACCAGGTCGCCAACCGTTGGTCCCACAGCCACGAGCGCTTACGGTAGAGACGCACCTCGATGATCATGGACAACTCGATGCCTTTGGACAGCGCTTCCTCGACTTTGGGCGTGAGCCCGAAGTCGAGGTTGCCGTTCACTACCAGCGCCTCGCCGGTAAACCGCGATTGCACGTCCGCGATCTTGAACTCCGCCTGCGCCGTGGGCGAGAGCCACAGTAGCACCGAGAGGATGGGCAGGCAGCGTTTGAGAAAACCCGGCTCGTGTTTTCCTGTCCTGCCAAGAACGCTAATGAGCCACAACCAACACAAGCCCTCACCCCTTAGCCTCCCCCGGCGGGAGAGAAGGAAAAGGAATTGGTCCTGCGGGATTTTTTTACTGTTTGGCCAGACAGGCATAAAAGAAACCGTCCATTGTCTCCCTGCCGGGCAGGATTTGCATTCCATGGCGCCGCGGGCTCGCGGCGGCGAGCGTTAACGGTACTTCGAGCGCGTCTGCATGGCGCGCCAGGAACGCGGCTATCTGGTTTTCATTTTCGGCGGCGAGCACCGAGCAGGTCACGTACAGAAGCTTACCTCCGGGTCGGAGCGACGGCCACAGGCCATGGAGAAGCCGTGCTTGTGCGGTCGTTAATTTGCCAAAATCTTCTGGCTGACGGCGCAGTTTGATGTCCGGATGTCGACGGATCACGCCCGTCGCGGAACACGGTACGTCGGCGAGGATACGATCGAATAGTTGCCGATCCCACCACGTAGCAAGTTCGGCGGCATCGGCGGTGCGCACGGTTGCCGTTAGCCGCAGGCGTTGCAGGTTGGTTTCGATTAGCGCCACGCGCTCGGCGTCGGCATCGAGCGCGAGCAGGTCTAAGTCCGGCGTACGTTCCAGGATATGCGCCGTCTTGCCGCCGGGCGCGGCACAGGCGTCAAGCACGCGCTCGCCCGATTGTGCATCGACCAGCACCGCCGCGAGCTGTGCCGCCGCATCCTGCACCGAGATCTCGCCGGCGGCAAAACCCGGCAGCGTTGAAACCGAAACCGGCGTTTCGAGCATCACCGCCGTGTCGGCGATATCGAGTGCCGTTGCAGCAATACCGGCTGCGCGTAGTCGTTGCAGATAAACCTCGCGTGTTTGCTGACGCAGGTTTACGCGCAGCACCATCGGCGGGCGTTCGTTGTTCGCTTGCAGTATGTGTTCCCACGTCTCGGGATGATCGTGCCGGATGATCTCGATTAACCACGCGGGATGACTGAAACGCGCCTGCGGATCGCGTGCGATGATACCGTCGGCGCGTGCGCCGCCGCGTTCATGATCGCGCAGGTAGGCACGCAGACAGGCGTTGATAAGTCCTTTCGCCCAAGGCTTGCCGAGCGTATTCGCGGCCTCGACCGTTTCGTCCACCACCGCGTGCGACCCGACGCGCATGGTTCGAAGCTGATACAAACCGAGGAGCAGCAGCAGATGCAGATCCTGATCTTTCGCCTTCAGAGGTTTATCGAGCAGTTGCGCCGCCACGGCGTCGAGCTGGTGGTACCAACGCACGGTGCCGTAGGCCATCTCCTGCACGAGCGCGGCGTTATCCCGATCGCGCGCCCAACGCTCTTCCAGCACGGCGTCGAGGTAGCGCCGGCGCTGCAGCACCTCGCACAGTATCTGTACGCACAATGCACGTGGGTCGAGGCGGCGCGCGCGGCTCATATTCCGAGCCGCTCACCGGTTTGCACGCGACTGCCGTTCACGAAATCCTGCGAGGCGAGAATCTTGCCGCCCTCGGCCTGTAGGCGCGTCAGCACCAAACTGCCGTCACCGGTTTGTACGCGCACGCCGGTTTTGTCGGCGACGAGAACGATCCCCGGCGCGACGCCGGGTGCGGATTCGCGACCGGTGTCGAGCGCACCCACGTCCCACAATCGCAGCGACTTGCCGCGAAAGGTGGTGACGGCGATGGGATAGGGATTGAACGCGCGAATCTTGCAGTGCAGCACGCGCGCCGGCTGCGACCAGTCGAGCGCGGCCTCTTCCTTTTTGAGCTTGGGCGCATAGCTTGCGCCCGTCTCCGGTTGCGGCTGCGAGTGCAACTCGCCGCGCGCGAGCCGCTCGAGCGCGCTGACGAGCGTTCGCGCGCCGAGCACCGCCAGCCGATCGTGCAGCGTCTTGGCGGTATCGCTCGCGTGAATCGGCGTTTCAGCGGTCACGAACATCGGACCGGTATCGAGACCGGCATCCATGCGCATGATCGTCACACCCGTGATCATATCGCCCGCTTCGAGCGCACGCACAATAGGCGCCGCCCCGCGCCAGCGCGGCAACAACGACGCATGCACGTTGATGCAACCGTGCTTGGGGATCGCCAGAATCGCCGGCGGCAGGATCTGGCCATAGGCGATGACAATCATCGCCTCGGGGGCGAGCGCGCGCAGTTCACTCTCAGCCTCGCGCAGTTTCGACGGCTGATGAACGGGAAGGTCGTGCGCGAGCGCGTATTCTTTGATGGCGCTCATCGTGAGTTTACGCCCGCGCCCAGCCGGCCGATCGGGTTGGGTGTAAATGGCAAGAACGCGATGGCCGGCCTGGGTCAGCGCTTCGAGCGCGGGGACGGCGAACTCCGGTGTGGCGGCGAAAACAAGATTCATAGCGTTCAGCGTTCAGCATTTATTGCGGCGGCATGAATCCGCTCGAATATGCCCGATGGGCTATTTTTCTCATGGCCCCGGATCGAAGCTGTCATGCCGCCGCAGTAAATGGAAAATCCTATGATTTTCGCTATTGACCCGGCACGTCCATGCCGTCAAGGATGCCATGAAACGCCTGCTGCGGCTTGCCTTCGTTCAAGAACAATCGTGCCGGGTCAATAGCTATCAGCTTACTGCAAATGGGGTTGCTGCTGACAGCTGAATGCTGAGCGCTGACCGCTACATCGCGAGACGCCGGTGCTTCCCGAGCTTTTTGCGAATGCGCGCCTGTTTCAGCCGCGAAAGATAATCCACGAACACCTTGCCGTCGAGGTGATCTATCTCGTGTTGGATGCAGGCCGCGAGCAGGCCACGGACTTCCAGTTCGAAGGGTTTGCCGTCACGGTCGAGGGCACGCACTTTCACATGCGCGGCGCGCGTCACCGGTTCGTAGATGCCGGGGACGGACAGGCAGCCTTCCTCCAGCACCTGTTCCCCGTCTTTTTCGACGATCCGTGGATTAATAAGGACCAGCAGCTGGTCGCGGGTTTCGGAGATGTCAATTACGATCACGCAGCGGGGTTCATTCACCTGAATCGCGGCCAGCCCAATTCCTGGTGCGGCGTACATGGTTTCGGCCATATCGGCCACGAGTTTTCGAATCTCGTCGGTGACCTCGGCCACCGGCTCGGCTGGGCGGCGCAGCCGCGGGTCGGGGTAATGGAGAATCGTGCGCTGCGCCATGGTTATGCCGAATACGTTAGCTGAAATTCTTGCTAAACTGGTTAACAATCAGTTTAAATGATCCTGAATCGCAACAAAATTCGACCCTCGGGCCACGTGGCTTTTTGAGGGGCTCTTAACTACACTTGAGGCGCAATATGGAAAAGCCCAAGCGCACCCTGGCAAGCGGTATCGCTTT
>JBGPGJ010000041.1:0-10055 GCA_041483795.1 Sulfurifustaceae bacterium | reverse complement strand
AGCTCGTCATCTTCCCGGGGCCAGAGGAGCAGATGCCAGTGATTGGGCATTACGCAGTAGGCAGCTAGGCGAATACCGCTGCGGGCGATCGCCTCCTCCAGAATATGTTCGAAGGCCGCGTAGTCGCGTTCGGTGTCGAACAAGGGCAGCCGACCGACGCGGCGATTCAGCACGTGGTAGACGAGGCCACCGGTGGCAATGCGGGGACGACGCGGCATGGTGGATTTCTACACCCGACCTGGGCCCGGTGTCAAGAAAAGACTCCCGACCCCTTTTCTCCCCCCCAGAATTAGGGAAGAATCTCTACCCAGTCATTAAGTACTGAGTCCGAAACGCATTGGGGTAAGGAAAACGCACTCCTGGACGGGGTCTGCTATGACGGGGCCACCCCATACTGTTGTCTGGGTCCAAGCACCACCATTTGTAGTGATACTCAACACGACCGCGCACCGCACCGATCCAGTCTGCATAAAAAACCGGCTGCCCACCAAAACTCTGATGCAACTACGGAAATAACTCGCCCCAATCCAGATTCATATTGAAGCTCGTGTTCGTCACGGTAGGACCGATCGCCCAATACAAAATTTGGCGGGCAGTAGCATTTGTAGCAGTCCAGTTAAGAGTAAATCCGTCGCTGTCAAAGGACACAAAATCTGCTTGAGCCCTCACTGTAGGATTGGCATCTGCACCAGCTACTGCATTGCCATAAGCAAGAGTAATGGCGTCTGTTGTGGCCGTATAAGAATTCGCGTCGGAAGGATCGTTATCGCTGCGGTCTTGGAACCACACATTTCCCTGCGCTGTGGTTAACCGCGCCGCGCCCAAGGATACGCCACCGCCTTGGACAACAGCGTTCGTAGCCGCAAGATTAAAACTAGCCAACATCAATTGCTGGGGTTTGAATCCGACTCCGGTAACAGGTTGGTTGACAGGCGCTGCGGCTGTGGATTGATTGAAAGCACCCACCTTATGGCTGCCCCCTTTTAACGCTAAGTAAAAGATTGGGGTGATGGCTGCCGGCGCATTAGATTTGTTGACGGTAAAACCATCGGCATCCATCGATACAAAATCTGCAATAGCGTCCTGAGACGGCGGGCTCGCAGTTGGGGTGAGAAGCAAAATTACCGAATCGGTTCTTTGTTGCCAACTTTTTCGAGTATTGCTACCGCTAGCATCGCGCCCAGCGGTAACAATCGCCGCTTGAGAAGTCGAACTTGCCGCAAAACCCAAACCTATCTCTCCTGCCGCGGTATTGGTGTCAACGGCTTCGGTAAAGCTCCAGAGAAACAACACAAAAGCCGGTTTAAAGCCAACACCTGTCACCGCTTGGTTGCCAGCGGCGGTGCTCAAATTAAAAGTGTTGGCCATTGCATTGGTAATATCTCCGCCAAACGCAATGTAGTGAATGATATACGCACTACCACTGGTCGTTGTCCAGTTGAGCGTAAATCCATCCGCATCGAGCGAACTCAACGCTGCCTGTGCCGTTAACGTTGGCGGTCCGCCAGCCGACAGCAGGACAATCACGTTGGATGCAGAACGTCTTCGTCCTTCGTCGGAATTAGCACTCCGGTCGACAGCGGTGGCAGAAACAGCCCTTTCATTGGCTGAGCCGGAGGCAAAACCTACACCGAGATTGATCTGCGAGTTCTGTGCGGCAAAACCTTCGGCGGTCTGTCTGGTCCAGAAAAACAGCACCGCTTTTGGCTGAAAACCAACACCGGTTACAGCTTGGGTACCGTTTGTGGTACGCGTCGTGAAATTTCCCTCCCTTGTACTGGCACCTGTTATTGATCGCGTGACCTGACGATTAGTGTTGTTAACGGTACCTGTTGACAGGACACGGCATTGATTCTGGAAAACCGGCAGGTTAATCGCGTGTCCGGCAGCCGCCGTACCGGCGGTTCCGCGCAATGAGCCAGTTAAGTTATTCCCCGATATTGCCGCATAATAGATTTCCTCGGATTCAATCCTGATCCTGCCCCGGGGCGCGTAACCCGCCGTGGATACGACGGGAATCGTGGTGTCTGTACTCAAAATGGCCGCTGTTAGAGTCGTAGCAGCGGCGGGGTTATATAACGTTCCCGTCGCTGTAAATGTTCCCGCCCCAACAGAGATATTGTTATATGCGAGCGATCCGCAATTTGTCCCCGTTCCGAAACCGGACACAGCCTGTTCGAGCCCCGACTCCGCCGCGAACAGGGCCTGAGTTGAACTTACGTGAAGCCCGCCGGCTTGGCCACTGCCCGCGGTAAGCGTGACGATCACCGCCGCCATCGTCGCCGCAACCGCGATCAGGATCACGGCCACAATCAGCAAAAATCCGCGTTGTGATTTTCTTGAACGCATATCAAAACCTCTGCGGCTGCACCGTGACACGGTAGGTTTCCGTGATATTGCCCTCGGTCACTTGGAGCGTCACCGTGATGTAGTAAACGTTCGCGGCCGTCGTCGTCTCCGCCGTACCGTCGTTACGGTAGTAATAGAAGCTCAACCCATTCGCCACAACATTATCTGCAAGCGGCTGCGGGTTCGTCGTGCCACAAGTACCGCCAGGGCCGTCGGCGCTGCGTTGCAAGGTGCTGCCCGATAGACGAAAGCACACGGCGTTGCCGTCAATATCATTGAAACGGATCTCCGCCGCGGGAGATGCACCGGAAAGCCACAGGTCGGTCGCGGTCGCCGAGCGGGCATTGCGCAGCTCCCGCGCCATACGCTCCATCGCCACGCGACCCTGCCAATCCACATCGGTAGTCTTACGTGTCAGATCGTAGGACTCGAACGCCCGCCCCAACACCAGCGCCCCGATGGCGAAAATCGCACCGACCACGACGATGACGATGACCATCTCGACCATCGTGAAACCGCGAACGTAAATCGCTTTTTTCACAGGCCACATGGGTCAGTAATTCCAGACCTGCTCGGTCAGGCGCGCGAGCACGTCACCGTATGGGCCCGTTACCGTCACAGTGATCTCGCTACAACCCGTTCCGCAGGCGTCTGCCGCCGACAACGTGCTTGCTACTGTATAGGTTGTTGCCACACAAGCTTGATTCGTGGACCACGGCGCTACGACTGCCGGTGGCGGTTGACACGGATCGTAATCACCGGCGATGAAACTCGCATATCCGAGCCGCTTGCGCTGACCCAGAATTACCTCCATACGTTCCTGCGCAAGCTGGGTAGCTTGGGTCAGTTCCTTTCCATAATGCGACCCGCGCATGGTCCCGCTGAAGGCTTGCACCATCGCGGCGGCAACGATCGCCACGATCACGATAAACGCGATCAGCTCAACCAGGGTGACGCCGAGCACGCCACGCCGTCCTGTGAACGGTTCTTTACGCACACGCATCATTGCACCAACACCCTCCCGGTCGCTGGACTAATGGTCACCGTTTTCGACCCACCATCCGAGATCGTGATAACGGCGTTCGCAGCTAAGGCCGTCGCCGCATCCGAGTATGGCGCGCCAAGACCGTCAAACAGCACGTAGTCATTCGTCATACCGGACACCGTAATACAATTGCCGCTAGCACAGATCGGCACCGGCTGATTGAGTCCAGCCGGGTGTTGGACTGTTGTCGCGCAAGTGCTCGCTGCCGTGGTCAACTGATAGCCGTTATACGGCGGACCCGATAGCGGCATCAGCGTCAGGCAATGCCGCGCCCCGGTTGTCATGGACAACGATTGGACGTAGCGAATGTCGGAAGCCAACTGCTCCGCACGACCGTTGAGGGTCATGGACTCAGTGCTCGGCGCGCGTGGCCACAGAGAGATCGCCAGGATGCTGGCCAACACCAGCACCAGAACAAGCTCGACCAAGGTAAACCCGCGATTCATAGACTTTGCTTGTGCCTGTCGAAACACCTTCATTCTAAGAAAATCTAGCAGAATGCGTGCCCGTTGCAGGGGTAAGCCTCAAAAATAGGGGAAAACGGTGCGCTCGGATGCCATCTTCAGACTTTGGGTCGGAACTCGCCGCGAGGGACTGCGCTCCTTGTTGAGGAGATTCTGGCGAACCGGCTAAAAATAACTGAGAAGAAGCCGGTGCGGCATGAGCTTTTCTTTATCGCGCCGCAGGAGACGCGCCGTGCGCACCTCGGCGGCGATGTCCTTGGCAAGTTGGCGCAGCGTTGCCGCCCCTTCGATGTTACCCGTCTGCTCCCGCAGGTGAGCGGTAAGCAATAGATAAGGAATGTTCTCTTCGCGTTTCGCCCGCGGTGCGTGCGCAATACCGGCTTCGAGCACCGAGCGCGCTTGCTCCTTCGCCCCTTGTTCAAACAGGTAACCGGCAAACCGGTAACGGGCCTGGTAATACCAAGGATCCAGCTCGAGTGCGCGGCGATAGTCGCGCTCGACCGCTTCGCGCCAGTCTGCTTGCGCCAAATCCGGATTTTGTCTCAGCAAATCTGCACGAACCAGAAAAATGCGCGCACGAAATGGATTGAGCTGTTCCGCTTGCTCAAGCATGTCGCGCGCGGCGGTAAAAAGTTCAACGCGTTTCCCAGTATCGTCCGACTGACTTTCGGCGAGAAGATGGCCATAGAGGTCAGCACGCAACATCAGGATGCTGTCCGCCCCCGGTAACATCCGATGCGCTAATGCTAAGTTCATGTCCGCCGCCTCGTATTCACTCCGGCGCGCGTGAATAATCGCGCGGTCGGTAAGCATCGTCGCTGCGGCCACGGAACCAAAGTAGACGAGCGGGAACAGGGCAAGAAGGAAGATAATCGTGCGCAGGGCGCGCGCGCCCAGGAAACGCGACAGCGGCAATACTATCCGTTCACCTCCACCGAAACTCTCGTGCAACATGTGTATGCGCGCGAGCAGCATCCCGAACACGACCAATGATGGCACCACGTAGAAGTTGTAGTTGAAAACACTGTTGATCGGCAACACCATGAAGCTCGCCGCTAGCCCCGCTACCTCGGCGCGCGCGGCGCTTCCGGCCGCTGTCTTGCGCCAAAGCCGCAAGAGCATCCACGCCGCCGCCCCGAGGACGGCAAGAAATAAAATCAGCCCGGGGAGGCCGGCATCGACCCAGATCTGCATGTAATCGTTGTGCGCGAAGTAACCTCCACTATCGTCCTCCGGCAGTCGGTATGGCGGCCATAGCAGCGGATACATTACAAGCCCGACGCCACTCCAAAAATGGTCCGCGATCATGCGCCAGGTCCCTTCCCAGATCAGGAAGCGGTTGTGCCCGGCCTGATCGGGGTTTTCCAGCGTTGCCAGCCGTTCGGTCAATGCTCCGTCCCAAATAAGATTTGCCAATAGAAACGCGCTCAGCGCAGTTACGCCGAGTATCGCCAAGCGCCGCGTCCGGTTTCGAGACCAGCCCGTTACCGCGAGCACGACGACGCAAGCGGCATAGGTAAGCATGGCCGCACGACCTTGGGTAAGTACAATCGCAAGAGACAGTACAAAGAACGCCATTGCAAACCACGCAAGATGACGCTTGCTGCCGGGCATGCCGAGGAAATTACCGGCGAGCAGAAACGCGATCATCGTCAAAAGCGCAGCATAAATATTTCGGTCGAGGAACGGTCCGCTCGGAGCCTCCATAAATACAAACCGTTGGTAGAAGCCGATCAACGCAAGTCCCACGCCCATATACAGCGCCAGCATTCCCGCGCGCGGCCAAACCTGTTCGCGTCGCGGATCCAAGATGGCGATCCAGAAAACCAGCGGCCAAACCACCATCCACCAGAAGGTCACTTGACCGCTCGTGGACACCGGATTCCATAACAAGGTCAATCCAAGCCAGAGCGGGTAAACAAAGAGTGTTACAGCGAGCAAAGAACGGGGGATCTGCAAACCTGTGTCACAGGATTGCCATACAGCTGCGGCCAACCAGACGGCCAACAACGCCAGCGTTAAACAGAGAATTTCGACGTTAAAACCGATAAAGAAAAGCGAAACCGCCGCCGCACCTATTGCCAAGGCCGCGCGTACCCACGTCATCATTTTGTCGAGGCCTTTGAGGTCATATGCGCTCGACTAATCGAGACGACTCCAAAACAAAGGGCCGGTCCGGCGCAATTTCAAAAATCCATTTCGTATGGATCAAAGATTGATTAAATAATTGGCGGTTAAACTGGTTCTAATCGTAGCGCGCATGCGCTGCACGCTTGCGCCAAAAAACAAGGGCGCCGGTCCGGCGCCCTTATTAAACATTACACTACAATGCAGCTAGCACGAGCCGGAGGCTACAACGACGCTTGGGAAGGCGCCATTGACACCGGAGGCGGTGTACGTGATTGTACAACCGGTGACCAAGGTCCACACACCAGCAGCCTCAGAGAAGCCGGTGGAATCTACTACCATGTTAGTGATTCCAGGCCGATCCGGATAACCGTTGGCGAATGTGATGCTCTGTCCTTCAATGGTGACGGCTGTACTAGACGCGATGTTGCGAGCGAGTTGTGTAGCATGGCCGATCGCCGCTCCGCTGCGTAGCGCACCGGCCATCCCGTTGACTGCGGCAACACGTGCCTGGGAAGAGAGATCGGAAAACCGCGGTAACGCCGTCGCGGCGAGAATACCGAGGATAACGATCACGAGCACGAGCTCGATGAGGGTGAAACCGCTTTGCTGCTTGGTCATATCTATCTCCTGACTGTAAGGATTAATTCAAACCTGTTTTTACTTCGTCCACTGGTATGGCTCCAGCACCGCAAGCCTAACCCCTTCAACGTCGTCTACACCCTGGTCGTAGCGGCCGTTTCCGTTACGGTCAGTATAGACCAGCCGTATTGCAAATCTGGCCCGCGGCGGGTCGGGCAAACCACCCTGAAAAAACGCCTTATTCCGTACTAAATACACCAACGTCCGGCCGCGTTCGTCGAAGTACCAGTTCCCATCCTCAAGGGTCTTCGGGTCCGGCCCCTCGAGTTCCCCAAGATAATTCGAAGGTAGCTCGGCCAGCCGGTCCATCGGATTACTGCCCTCCAACGACCCCAGCCCGCGAATGTCTTGCCTAACAATATTCGTAGCAACTTTTATGCCAATAGCGCTTCGAAGAGTCCCCGCAACGGTCTCCATCGCTACCCGCTCGGCGTCCACCTGCAGCGCCAAAAGCCGCGAAATCGCGATCACGAGCAGGAAGGAAATGATGACGATCACCACCACCAGCTCAAGCAGCGAAAACCCCTTGGACGTGTAGCAAGGACGGACCCGTCGCGCGCATGCCTGGACTCCAATCAGATATCGCATCCCTGCCCCTAGTGCCGCGCCGCTTTCACGAGATCCCACATCGGCAGGAACACGCCGAGCGCCAGAAGCAGAACCAGGACGCCGAGCACCACGATCAATAACGGTTGAATGGCGTCGCTGATATTCTTAATCGAGTAGTCCACTTCGCGTTGGTAGTAATCGGCCACATTGAGCATGAGTTCGTCTACGGCGCCGGTGTCCTCACCCACCGAGATCATCTGCACCACAAGTGACGGAAAGAGCCCGGTGGCCGCGGCGGTGCGTGCGATGGTCTCGCCGCGCTCGACGCCGTCGCGCATCTGCACCACGCGTTCACCTATGAACTCGTTGTCCACCGCGCGCGAGACCACCGTCATCCCCTGCACCAACGGAACTCCGGCTCGCATCATGATCGCCAAAGTTTGTGCGAAGCGCGCGAGCGTTGCCTGATACACGATCTTGCCTGTCACCGGCAGTCGCAGCTTGAGCCGGTGCCAGCGGTAGCGGCCTTCCGGCGTCTTTACGTACATGCGAACGGCGATCGTCGCGACGATGGCGCCGCCCAGCACAAGGTACCAGTTATGGAGCGTGAAATTCGAGGTTGCAATGAGCAGTTTCGTCGCCCACGGCAGTTCGATGCGAAAACTCGCGTATATCTTTGCAAAAGCCGGGATCACGAAAAGATTGATGATGAACATCGCGATCACCATCGCAATCACCACGAACATCGGGTAGCGCGTAGCGGATTTGAGCCGATCGCGCGTGTCCTTGTCGCGCTCGAGATAATCCGCCAGTTGCAGAAATACCTCGGGCATATTGCCCGTGGTCTCACCTACCTGCACCATCGCGACGAACAGCGGCGAGAACACCTGCGGATGGCGTCGCAACGCGGTATTGAGATCGAGACCTTGATCGAGGTTTTCGCCGATCGCCGCGATCACTCGTCCAAGCGCCGGGTTGTGTGCGGATTCGCGCAACCCGCGCAGCGCCTGCATGATCGGCACGCCGGCTTTGAGCAGCGTATACATCTGGCGCGAGAACAGTGCGAGATCAATCAGCCCGATTTTCCCGCCGCCAAAGCGAAACTTCAGCGCACCGAGCACGCTGTCGGCGCTTGCGGTTACGATATCAATCGGCGTCACGCCGCTGTTGAAAAGCTGGGTTGCGACCGCATCGGCCGAAGCGCCTTCGATGCGGCCTTTGACCGACTCGCCGCGTTGGTTGCGGCCGCGGTATTGAAACACCGGCATGGGGCTTAGTCTTCCATACCGTAGGTCGCGCGCACGACCTGGTCCATGGTCGTGATCCCATGCGCGGCGAGCGCGATAGCGCTGCGACGCAGCGTCTGAAACCCCGGCTGCGCGCGTGCGGTAGCGGCAAATTTCATGGGATCGCCCGAGTGCATGGCCTCGATGAGCGCCTCGTCCATTTCGAGATACTCGAAAATGCCAACACGTCCGAGATAACCGGTGGCGTTGCAGTGCGTGCAACCGCGGCCGCGCTTGAACAGGAGTTGATCGGCCTTGTCCCCGACCTCGGCGCGCACGATCGCCTTCAGCGCCGGCGTTAGCTCGGAGGGCTCGGAACAAGACTCGCAGATCCGCCGCACCAACCGCTGCGAGACGATCCCGCGCAACGAAGCCGCAACCATGAACGGTGCTACTCCCATATCAATCAGCCGCAGCGCGGTGGAGACCGCATCGTTGGTATGCAAAGTGGAAAGCACGAGATGGCCGGTCATCGCCGCACGCAGGCCGATCTCGGCGGTTTCCTGGTCGCGCATTTCGCCGACCAGAATAATGTCCGGGTCCTGACGCAGCATGGAGCGCAGCACCCGCCCGAAGGTCAGCTCAATCTTCGCATTGACCTGCACTTGATTGATGCCGGGCAGGCGGTACTCGACCGGATCTTCGACAGTGAAGACCTTGGACTCGGGACGGTTTAACTCGCGCAGCGCCGCGTACAGCGTGGTCGTCTTGCCGCTGCCGGTGGGTCCGGTGACCAGCACCATGCCGTTCGGTTGGCGGATGAGCTTGCGGAAGCGCTCGAGCATTGACTTGGGCATGCCGATTTGTTCGAGCGTGATCACGCCGAACGGATTTAGCAACCGCAGCACCACCGACTCGCCGTACTGCACGGGCATGGTCGAGAGACGCACGTCTATGTTGCGATCGCGCACGCGCACGTTGGTGCGTCCGTCCTGCGGCAGGCGCTTTTCAGAGATGTCGAGGTTTGCCATGAGTTTCACACGCGAGACCAGCGCGTTGGCGATACGCCGATCGGCCGTGGTCTGCACGCGCAGCACGCCGTCAATGCGAAAACGGATGCGCAATTCTTTCTCATCCGGCTCGATGTGGATGTCCGAGGCGTTCACCTGAATTGCGTCTTCGAACACGCTCTGCAACAGCTTCACCACCGGTGCGTCGGTGAGCCCCTCGGCCGCGGCGAGCTCGTCGAGATTCACCGCGTGCGCCGCAAGCTCCTGTTCGAGTTCCTGCGCCAACCCCGAGATCTCCTCGGTCTTGCGGTAGACGCGATCAATGGTCTTAAGCAGCTCGGCCTCTTTGACGACCGCGAGCCGTATCGGCCGGCGCAACACGCGCGAGAGTTCATCGTAGGCGAAGATGTCGGTGGGATCGGCCAAGCCGACCAGCAATGCCTCGCGCGCATCTTCGAGCGCAATCGCGCGGAAACGCCGTGCGTGCGTCTCGGGAATCAGTCGCACTGTTTCGGGCTTGTAGTGGTAACGCTTGAGATCAATATAAGGAATATTCAACTGCTGCGAGAGAAACTGCAGAAACTGGTCTTCGGTTATAAAACCGTTTTCGATCAGTACGCGCCCGAGCTTACGCCCGCTCTTT
>JBGPGJ010000040.1:0-10059 GCA_041483795.1 Sulfurifustaceae bacterium | reverse complement strand
TGCTGCGCGAGCGCAATACCGTAGAGGAAAAGCACGACTTCGGAACCCTCGCGCAGCACGGCAAGGCCGACGACGCTGGCCAACAAATACGGCGGGCGCGAACCGGCGGTGACGTCGCGGCCGACTGCGTTGATCTCGCGCGCCAACCCGGCGCCGTGTCTGGCCATCCAAACGTTGTGCCAGCCGAGCATACCGACAGCGGCAAACAGCACGGCCGCGTTGAAGATCTCCTGTCCCATCCCCTGCGCCGCCGAGGCGATAGCGCCCGCAAACACCGCGACGATCACCGCTCCCGCCAGACCCGCGGCGATTCCGGCGCCAACCAAGAGCCCGCGACCGCGCAGACCACGCGCGGCGGCAAGGACTAAACCGACCACGAGGGCGGCTTCGAGTACTTCGCGAAAAACAATGACTGCCGTGGCGAACATGACTTAATCTCTCTGTCGAAGTATTTACTTGGCGATAATCTGCCCTTTGGCGGTCTTCGGATGAAACTCGCCGAAGAAGTCATAGGTACCGGCCTTCAGCGGTCCCAGGATAATTTCCGCCTTTTGGCCGGCGGGGATCACCTTCTCGCGATTAAGCGCGTGACTCTCGAACTCCTCCGGACCGGGGCCTTCGTTATTGACCACGAGTCGGAATTTCTTCCCTGCGGGGACTTCGATCGTTTCGGGGGTAAAGCGCCCGTCCTTTGCGGTCAACGGGTAGCTCGACAAGTCATCGGCGAACGCCGGGACCCCTGCCAGACTCAACACGAAAAACATGGTCGCGCTGAGCCGAATGTGATGAAAGCAAAGGGTTTGAGATTGCATTTTTCGATGTCTCCAGTCGAATAATTATCGATATTATCCATACCCTGATTCTAAATGCAAATCGTTCTCATTTGTATTAAATATAGATACTTTTTACAGGTATTGCGCGTCTTTAGGGGGATACGGCTGAATTACCGAGGTTTGGGTACGACCAGCCAACTATTTACTCGCCGGCTTAAGGAGGATGGCGCGACGAATAATCGTCGCACCAGGGTCAATCGCCAAATCCTCAGCTCAAATCGAACTCCGCCACGACGGGGACATGATCGGAGGGCCGCTGCACGCCTCGCGGTTCGACGTCAATACGACAAGCGCGACACGCGGCAACCAGTGCGGGACTACAGAGGATATGGTCTATGCGCAGACCGCAGTTGCGTGCGAAACCATTCAGACGGTAGTCCCACCACGTGAAGGATTTTATGGGCTGCTCAAAGCGGCGGAATACGTCCACGAGCCCGGTCGCGATCAATGCGCGAAATGCCGCACGCTCTTTGTCGCTGAAGAGCACCTTCCCCTCCCAGCGCTTGGGGTCATGCACATCGCGCTCTTCCGGGGCGACATTAAAGTCACCCAGCAACACCGACTTTGGATAGCGTTTGAGCTCCTCCTGAAGATACACCGTCAGCGCCTCGAGCCAACCAAGCTTATAGATGTATTTGTCCGAATCCACCGCTTCGCCATTCGGCACATAAACGTTGACGACGCGCACGTCGCCCAAAGTCACCGCGAGAAATCTCTTCTGCGCGCCGTCGATTTTTGGCAATGCCGCGATCGTGTCGGAAGCCGTCAATCGCGTCAGTGTGGCCACGCCGTTATAGCTTTTCTGGCCGCTGTAGGTCGCAACGTAACCGGCCGTGCGCAGTGCATCCGCGGGAAATTCCTCATCCGGCACTTTCGTTTCCTGCAAACACAAAACATCCGGCGCTTCGCGCGCGATCCACTCGAGCACCTGCGGCAGGCGCACGCGCAACGAATTGACGTTCCAGGTTACAATTTTCACGGCGGCATAAATGACGCGGCGACCGAGAGAAGTCGCCGCAACAAAATAGAACCATAGGTCCTACTGGGTAGGCGCTTTAAACTGTTCGTCCCCTGCCGGCTTTTCGTCCGACTTTTCCGTCTCGGCCTTGGAATAACCCGCTTGATTCAATTCGCCCTCGAGCAACGATTCGAGATAACCATTCATGACCTTCGACCCGATCAAAATTGTGGGCACCGATAATGCGCCGGCTTTGGCTTTGAGTTCGTCCTGGAGTTTCACGTCTTTCTCAACGTTCTTTTCGCTGAACGGCACCTTACGCTTCTGTAGATAGGCGCGCGCGGCATCGCACGAAGAACACTTGGGAACGCTATAGAGCACGACTGGAAATTTTTGCGCCGCATCTTCGGCCTCGTCCGTTGCGCGTTCTCTCTTGGAGCCCATCTGTTTTTCCTCCACGCGATAGCCGGAGTTGGCAGGCGGCGCGCGATCGTGATAGGAAACGTTGCCCTGACTATCTATCCACTTGTACGTCTTTTGCGCCGTAGCCGCGCCCCATGGCAACACCAGCAACGCGACGATCAAAATAACGATATTACGCATCATGTTCAGATCCTGAGGTACATACCGCCCAATCTTTTACGATGGCGCTCGCGCAACCACACCACGCCGGCGCCAAACCCAATCCAAAGCATAGCAAATGCCAGTACCAGCCATCCCCAAGAAAAATCGGACGCATCGGTGGAAGGCGGCTCAGGTACCGTCGGCGCGGCGGCCTCGGCTGGCGCCCGGGTTTTCGTCTGCTCTACCGTCCTGGAAAGCTCGGCGCTGCGCGCGCTTTCCTGGGCCAGCGTCGTTTCGAGCTGGTTGATGTGCGCCTGTGCGTCGGTCAGATCCTTACGTGCCTTGCCAAGCTCGGCCTGCACGCGTTCGAGCTGGGGACGCGCCGGCGGCGCATTCGTCAGAAAGCGCGCCTCGATCCAACCCTCGGCGCCTTGGCCATCGCGCACGTGCGCGAATTTGTCCGCACGCTCGAGCACTTCGAGCATCACCCCGCCCTCAATGACTTTCACCACCGGGCTGCCCTCCGCGAACGCCGCAAGCAACGCTACCGGAAGCCGCTCCGTGACATACGCCGTTTCGGCGTAAACTGGAAACACTATCGTACACATCAATACACCGACGATTGTTCGCATAGTTCTTCTCTCTCAACCTCACGCAGCCAATCCGCAATGTCGCAGCAATGCATCAATCTTGGGTTCGCGTCCGCGAAATCGGACAAACAACTCCATCGGCTCGTGCGCACCGCCTTGCTCCAGGATATTGTGCAGGAATTCGAGACCGGTGGCGCGATCGAAAACGCCGCGTTCCTCGAACTTAGAGAAGGCGTCGGCCGAGAGCACCTCGGCCCACTTGTAGCTATAGTACCCGGCGGCGTAGCCGCCGGCGAAGATATGGCTGAAACTGTGCTGGAAGCGGTTAAACGCGGGCGGTACCACGACCGCTATCTCGCGGCGCACCTCGTCCAGCAGCGCTGGTACGCTCTTCGAGCCCTGCGGATCGAACTCGGTGTGCAGACGCATGTCGAACAGCGCGAATTCGAGTTGACGCACACATTGCATCCCGCTCTGAAAATTCTTCGCCGCGCGCATCTTCTCGTACATCGGCTCGGGCAACGGCGCGCTGGTTTCGCAGTGGCCGGCGATGAGATCGAGCGCCTCACGCTCCCAGCACCAGTTCTCCATGAACTGCGATGGCAGCTCTACTGCATCCCACGCCACGCCGTTGATACCGGCGACGCCAACGTAATCCACGAGCGTCAACAGATGATGCAGTCCGTGGCCGAACTCATGGAATAGCGTCTCTACCTCCTCGTGCGTGAGCAACGCGGGCTTGCCGTCCAGCGGCGGTGTGAAATTGCAGGTGAGAGTCGCAACCGGCACCTGAACGCCGGCGGTCGTGCGCTTACGGGGAATGCAGTCGTCCATCCACGCCCCGCCTCGCTTGTTCGCACGCGCATAGAGGTCCACGTAGAAGCGTCCGCGCACGTTACCGACGTCGTCGCGGATTTCATAGACGCGCACGTCCGGATGCCAGACCTCGATACCCTGCGCTTCCCGAATATCCAGCCCATAGAGCCGGCGCACGACCTCGAACATGCCGGGAACGACTCGCGTCTCGGGAAAATACGGCCGTAGTTCTTCCTGCGAGATGGCGTAGCGCGCTTGCCGCAGCTTCTCCGAATAATAAGGAATGTCCCAGACCTCGAGATTAATGACCCCGTGTTCATTGCGCACGTAGGCACGAAGCTGTTCCAGATCTTTCCGTGCGCGCGGCTTGGCGCGCGCGCCAAGATCGTGCAGAAAGTCCATCACCTGCGGCACCCTCTTCGCCATACGTGTCTGCAACGCGTACTCGGCGTAGTTCGCAAACCCGAGTAAACGTGCCACCTCGGCGTGCAGCACAAGAATGCGTTGAATGAATGGGCCGTTGTCCCATTTACCGGCGTTAGGCCCCACCTCGGAGGCACGCGTGACAAAAGCTTCGTACATCTGTCGTCGTAGCTCGCGCCGGTCGGCGTAAGTCATGAAGGCGATATACGACGGTGCCTCAAGCGTGAAGCGCCAGCCTGCTTTTCCTTTCTCGCGAGCGCTTTGATGCGCCAGCGCGCGCGCGTTTTCGGGCAAACCAATGAGATCGGCTTCGTCCGTGATAAAAAGCTCCCATGCCTCTGTCGCATCGAGCACATTGTCTGAAAACTTGCTCGAAAGAGTCGCAAGCTCCTTCTGGATTTCTTTAAAACGCGTTTTCTTGTCGGATGGCAACTCCACACCCGCAAGACGAAAGTCGCGCAGGGTATTCTCGATGATCTTCTTTTGCGCCTGTGAGAATTGCGCGTACTCAACCCCGGCGGCGATTTGCTTGTACGCGGTGTACAAGCGCTCATCCTGCGCCATCTCGGTGTAGTACTCGGACAGCCGCGGCACGTTCTCGTTGTACACCGCGCGCAACGCCTCATTGTTCACGACCGCGTTCAGGTGCGAAACCGGCGACCACATCCGCGAAAGCCGTTCGTTCATGTCCTCGATTGGCTGCGCGAATTTCTCCCATGTGTAAGAGCCGCCCTGCGCAAGCAGCTCCTCGCGCCGCCGACGATTCTCGGCGAGGAGACTGTCGAGTGCTGGTTTTACGTGCTCCGGACGGATATCGCGAAAGCGCGGTAGCCCGGAAAAATCCAGCAAAGGGTTGTTAGGTGTGTCCATCTCGGGTAAAAGGTCTGAAAACCCGATAACTCTATCATGCCCTCTTATCCCGCATCAGCCGCCTATCGGTCTCAGAAACTAGGGGACTACTCGACTGCCTTCCATGGCGAAGCGTAAGCGATTCCAAGATACCTCAGCCCGACCATCCGTGGTCGGGCGTTCGCCGGGACGAAGAGACGTTAAATCTCTTCGTCTTTCTCCGGCTCACCCCTACGACGCGCTTTCGCCCGAGACCATTCTCGACGCCGTTGAAACCTTCGGGCTGCGCTGTACCGGCGGGTTGCTTGCGCTCAACAGTTACGAAAACCGTGTCTATCGTCTCGACATCGAAGATAGCGAGCCAGTGGTGGCGAAGTTTTACCGCCCGGGTCGCTGGACCGACCAGACAATCCTTGAAGAACACGCCTTTACCCGCATGCTCGCCGAACACGAGATTCCGGCAATCGCGCCGTTGACACGCGCAGACGACCGCACACTGTGCGAACACGCAGGTTTTCGCTTCGCGCTGTTCCCGTGGGCGCGTGGGCGCGCGCCGGAGTTGAACACCGCCGAGGATCGCAAGTTGCTCGGTCGTTACCTGGGCCGGCTGCACCGGCTCGGGCAAGCCGAACCGTTCCGCCACCGAATTCGCCTGAGCGTCGAAGGGTTCGGAAAGAATTCGGTTGCGCTGCTGGAAAAAACAAGCTTCGTGCCCGACGAACTGCGCGAGTCGTACTTCGGCACGACGCAGATGTTGTTGCCGTTGCTCGATGAGGTATTTCGCGAAGTCGCCGACGTGGCGTGGATTCGACTGCACGGCGACTGTCACCTCGGTAACGTTCTCTGGGGCACGGACGGCCCGATCCTCGTGGATTTCGACGACTGCCTCGCCGGGCCGGCGGTGCAGGATCTGTGGATGCTGCTTTCGGGCGAACGTGAGGAGATGGAAGCGCACCTTGCCGACTACCTCGCCGGCTACGTCGAGTTCATGGATTTCGAAGCGGCGGAACTGCGGCTGATCGAACCACTGCGTACCTTGCGTCTGCTGCATTACGCGGCGTGGCTCGCGAGTCGCTGGGACGACCCCGCGTTTCCCCGCACCTTCCCGTGGTTCATCACCCCACGCTACTGGGAGGAACAGATTCTCGCGCTCAAACAACAGCTCGCGCTGCTTAACGAAGCGCCGCTTACGTGGGCGAAGCGGGGTAGTCGCGAACACACTTAACGCTTGCGGCCAAGGGTGCAGCAAAACCGGCTGCACCGGTTCAACGGCGCGAATGCACGTTAAGTGCATTCGCGACGACCCCGTCTCACTCGCGCCGCTGAGCGCCCGCACATGGGTGAGGCGGAGTAGTTGTAAACGTCCGGTGGGTGAGGCGGCGACAACAGGAGTCGCGAACGCCCGGCCATGGAGGGCCGGGCTGGACTTCAAGCGAAGCAAGGATTGCGAAGCTGGAAGTTTACGCTGCCGAACGGGCACGCCAAGATGGCATGCCTTGGGCTGTATGCGGGCCGGGGTAAAACGAAGCCGAGGGGTCGCGCCATGGATGGCCGGTACTGCCTTTCCGAAAAGGAAAGAACGTCAGCGGGGGCTTTTGGGAACACACCTAAGAGATTTAACGACTCTTGGCCATCCGACCTTATAAAAACATTCACCCCACCGTCACACCGACCGCTTTTGTCGACGACTCCGCCGTCGTGATCGGCGATGTCGTCATCGGCGAGGACGCGTCCATTTGGCCCCAGTGTTCGATTCGCGGCGATGTAAACTACATCCGTATCGGTGCTCGCACCAACATTCAGGACGGCACGGTGATCCACGTCACCCACAGTCACGCCGGCGTCCCAGGCGGAAGGCCCACCATCATCGGCGATGAGGTGACGGTCGGCCACCAGTGCATCTTGCATGCCTGCGCCGTCGAAAACCGCTGCTTCATCGGCATCGGCTCGGTCATTCTCGACGGCGCCATCCTGCGCGAAGGCGTGCTCATCGGCGCCGGCAGCCTGGTGACGGAAGGAGATGAGCTCGAAGACGGGTACCTGTGGGTCGGCCGCCCGGCAAGGAAAGCACGGGAGCTAACGGCGGAAGAGAGGGCCTGGTTCGAGTACTCGGCCAGGCACTACGTAAGGATCAAAGACAATCATCGAAAAGTGTAGGCGTGCACTTAATGCCGCGGCTTGATCGCGCATACCCTAGAGCCACTTCGCCCGGCGGAAGCGCCAGAACAAAAATGCATCAATACCGAACATTACCGCGAGCACGAGCGGGTAACCGAAAGTCAATTTCAATTCCGGAATGTTCTCGAAGTTCATACCGTAAATACCGCCGATCATGGTCGGCACCGCCACCAACGCGGCGTACGCGGCGAGCCGCTTGGTTACTTCGTTCTCCTGCAACGTAATCATCGCGAGATTAACCGACATGGCGGTAACCACCATGTCGCGGATCGACTCAATGGCCTGGTTGAGCCGCAGCAAGTGATCGTAAACGTCGCGAAAATAATCGCTCATTCCGATGCACATCGGCGGTACGCGCCCGCCGTAAAGCTTGCCCACTGTTTCGAGTAGCGGACCTACCGCGTGTTTGAGCGTCATCAGCTTCTGCTTGAGAATATAGAGTGCCTCGATATTGGCGCGCGGCGACTTACTCGCGAAGATCTGCGCCTCGATACTTTCTAGCTCGGTTTCCAGGTCGTCGAGGACCGGGAAATAGCGGTCCACGACAGCGTCCATGAGCGCGTACAGCACATAGCCGGCGCCATGACGCAACAAGTCGGGTTCGCGCTCGGCACGCGTGCGTACGTCTTGAAAGCCACGCTCAGTTCGGTTGCGCACGGAGAGCACGTAATTTCTACCGACGAAGATATTCAACTCGCCCACCTTGAGTTCCGTCCCCGCCGTCTCGACCGTGTGTAGCGCGGCAAACAGCGAATCCCCGTACTCCTCGATCTTGGGTCGCTGGTGACCGTGGTGCGCGTCCTCAACGGCGAGTTCGTGCAGACCGAACTCCTCCTGCATCTCTTTTAACTCGGCGTCGTCCGCGTCGCGCAACGCCACCCAGATGAAACAATCCGGCCGACTGATGTAATTTGAAATCTCGCGCTTGTCGATTTCCGCGAGCACCTGGCCATTTTGATAGACAACGCAGTTGATAAGCATTTTCTTCTCTCCTCCATCCCGGGCACGGCATATTGTCGCCCAGCGCCGGTGCTTTAGTCACCGCGGGCGAAGAATTCGAAGACGATCCGCCTCCAACCCAGCCGCCCGGTGAAGAACGTCCGCGAGTTAATCACGCAAGAAAAATCCCAGCTCACCCGCTCGGTCAAGCATTACGTAAAATCCGAGAATAATTATTTAGGAAATTAACGTCCGCGATGAGCGGCGCGGGTCGGCGCGAACAGCAATAGCCGCGCTGACATAGCGTCCGTCTCGATCGCGCGGTTATACATCACTTCTTCAGATGCTTCTTAAGAAACGCACCAATTGCCTCAAGACCCACGTTGAACTGTTTTTCGAAAGTATCCTCACGAGAAAATCTTCTGTAGAGCAAGTCTCGGCGCCGTTGCGATCCTTCCCGGTCCTGAAGGTGCTCCTTCTCAGACGGATGCGCATCTGGGTTTTCGAGTTCAAGTTGATCTTGAATAGCGATCAACAGGTCCATTTCAAGCTGGAACAGAGGCTTCATGAGAGCCGTCAGCTCTTGATCCCAAAAAACCTCGGCTTCCAGTAGCTCGGGATACAGCTCTGATCTCACCGAGCGAACTTTTTCCCAGCGCGCTTCATATGCCTTCCTGCGCCCATAGAAACGCTTCTGCTCCGGCCCTGTAATTCCAGCATCCTCGGGAGTAGCAGGCATTTCATTCGCCCACATTGCTGGGTGCCTAACAGCGGCTACTGCATCGCGATACTGGTAGCAGAGCCGGAGAAGTCGCCGTGCCAAGGTGTATTCGGATTGGCCCTTAAGCTGACGCTTCCATGCGCCAAGCCCCAACACGGCGACTGTGGCGCCCACCGCAGCAGTAATGGCAAGCACAACGTCCTTGCCGATTGAAATAAAGCTTGCCGCCCCCGTTACGTCCACAGGTGAGATTGCTTCAGTGATTTATAACGTTGTGGATAAGACGCGCGCGCTTTTTGCGCGTCGTTTTTGATCCGCTTGTTAGGTGATTTCATGCGTTTAACGTTTAAGAGTCGAATTGTGGCTTGACTCCCCAGTCTTTATAAAGCACGTCTGTTTCTTTCAGCATTAAGTACTGCTGGAAAGCTAGTTCCAGTTCCCAAACCCATCTATCCAGGTCTCGTTGAAATAAGCGCATGGCCTCACTTCCCGCCAATTCGCTCAGTGATCCTGCTAGCGCAAGGAACTCATGAGTCATATTGTTTCGTTGCCTAGCTATATCTCGGACGTTCGCGTAAAGGATAGGATGAGCTCTGATGTCATGTTTGACATAGTGGCGGAAGATTGATGAGAGATTCATTCTTTCCACTTTTTCTTCAGAAACGCCAAATAATTGCTGTAGATCCTGCTTCAGCGAGAGCTCATACATCTGCACACGAAGCATGTAAAGCGCATATCGCTCAAGGAAATTTCTACCATCGTGAGTCTCTAACTCTTTGCTAACTCGATCGATGAGCCAGGGAAAGCGAAGCGCTGGCGAAGAGCCCGCGATAGCCGCGCCTCGCGCGGCGTAGAGTCACTGTGGCGTCTCTCAGCCGCAGGACGCTCGCGGGCGCCGCAGGCACTACGCGCCGCTCCGAGTACGCCAGGGGACTTGGATGTCCCGTGGCGGATTCGGGAGGACCGGCGCACCCGGCATGAAGTTCCTTTTGCTTTGCTGCGTCGTATTCCTCGGCACTCTGCTGATTCATGGAGGCTCTCTTTTCACCTAACGAATGATATGGACTCCCCCTGCCCCGGCGGCATCGGATGTGCCAGATTGAAGACGGTGCATCTCAATCAACGGAACAGGAGAAGTCGTCATGAACGTTACTACGATCGGGATCGATTTGGCAAAGAACACTTTCA
>JBGPGJ010000039.1:0-10105 GCA_041483795.1 Sulfurifustaceae bacterium | reverse complement strand
CGTCCAAATTCGCTCCCGGCGAATTTGTCTTTGTGTGGACAAAGAAAAGTATCCAAAAGAATACGCGCCCCGATCGCTGCGCCGCGCGAACTGCGCGCGGTACCCTGTGCGCCTCGGCAAAAGCCGGGCGCGAGACCAACTCGCCGGCGGCAAACAACGCCGCTCGGGCTCGACACGGTCTCGCGAATACTCCCGGCATTGTCTGCGGTGCTCGGCGAAGCTCCACGGGGGGTAATAACAAAACCAAACCACCGAGTCATACGGCCAGAGGAATTAACTAAATCTGTCCCGGTTTTTGGTTTCGGTTGAAGACATAGATTAGAAGACAATTTTTCAGAATTTCTCCTTTTTTTCCTTTGATGCCACAACGAACTGAATAATTTTGTTTCTAAACCAGCCGTTGAAGAAACTCAGGTATAGCAGCGCAACCATATCCGCTAAGCTGATAATGACCTTGTAATTTTTCCCTGCCTCAGCCCCATTTATGAGCTGAAGAATAACTGCCGAAGCGATTCCGTACGCGAGAGGAAACCACGCCCAACTTTCTTCTCCACGTTTTACTACGGCAAATGCTTCTCTTCTTCGATTGTTTGCTACTAGCTCTTTCCACCATGCGTATAAGACAAGGACCAGCAATGCGCCTTGCAAGAGCCAAAAGACTACAACGTCCGACAGAAATAGGCAGAGATATTCCATTTGTCTTCTAACAGTGGATTAGGTTTCATAGATCGAAATCCCCTGCATCCATCCAATCGTTTCCGGAGGTGTCGACACGGCAACCGGCGCTTATCAATTTCGCTGCCATTTCGTTGCGAATAGATGCTAAGTTGCTCAGGTAGACGATGTGCCTTCCGGCAACATCACTGAACGGTCGGACATCGCCGATTTGAACAAGAATAGTACTGTTCGGATTCCGACCGAAGGCCATTCCTGCCTCAAACAGCACGTTTGGTCTCGCTTGGCCGGTGAGTTTGCGCTCGTGGACGGAATCTCTTTTTGTCAGAAAAGCTTTCTTCAGCCTCGCCTCGTCATCGGGTGTAAGAAGCACTACGATTGCGGATGCTTTGGAAAAGGCGGACTCGAGAATTGTTCCCACGTAAGGAGCGCCTTGACCTGTTTTTTTCAAGACCTCGTTCCATTCAACCGGTTGAAGTTTGAACGCGCGAAGCAAGGAGAATAGCGCCTTGCGGGCTTTTTCGTTCCGACCATGAACAACAAATACTGTGTTACCTCGCTCTTTTGGTTGGGTAGACGCGGTGTGTGAGGTTTTCTTTTTGGACGTCTTCCGTCTACTCTGGGTGGGTACCGTATTCGAAGTACTAACCGGAGGCGGTGAGTACGCTTTCGCGATGGATCGGATCACTGACAAGTCGTCGGCAGAAGTGTACTTAGAAATATTAATTCCTCTTTCGCTCGCGAGCGCTACTGCGGCCAAATGGCGAGGGAGGTGCGTCTCGCGAACTTTCGCGTCAATAAGCTGATAAACCCTGGGTCTTCCGACCTCAAGTTTCTCGGAAAGTCGTTCGAGCAGAGATTGGTCAATTCTTGGCACGGGACTTCTTTCCCTTTTTCTTCTTCGCCTTTCCACCTGCGGAAAGACGAACCGCAACCGTGTTTGCAGTTGTGCCCAAAAGTTTGGCTATTTCGGAGTTCGACAGGCCAAGAGCTTTTAGGAACGGTATTCTTTCGGAATCGTTCGCGAATTTCTTCGGCGCCAACCTCAGCGCGATAACGGCAAAGCTTCGGGCAATTATTCTCGCGGTTTCAGGGTCAGCGACACTGGTCGATACGGAATCGTTTCGTTCCGCTGGCTCGTCATTAGATTTGGCACGCCCCATTTGAAATTACCTCCATAGCTGCTTGTTGTGAGACCTAACGAGTCTGTAGAAAAACCCCTCTGCGTCAATACTCTTGAAGCAGAAGCGATCTAGGCAAAATAATGCACTGAGGGTTCGCAGTTCCCCAAGTTTCGCGCAACTACGCATAGCAAAGGCGCTGGCGCAGTTGGCGCTGAAAATTATTCCCGATCCTCGATTCCACGTTCCTTCCGACAGCTCCAAAAACTGACCAAAAAAAGAGTTTTCCTACAGTCTCAACGTTTTGTTGAGCCGCGCCGGCCACAGACCTTACAGGAAACTCTGCGGCGTTTCACGTCGGCTCAAACAAATTGTTAGGTTCCTTCACTTGGCCCGCCGTGCTTCACGTTGCTGAACGAAGCCAGCAATGAACTCCTGGGTTGGACGCAGCTCGCCGATTTGCCAGTGCTTTGGTTCTTCCTCTTCTATTTGAATCCAAACCATTTTTTTGAATTCCGGGTTGCCTCCTCCTTCAGTTTCGACTAAAAGCTCTGTGAATTTTTCCATCAGGTATTTCTTTTGTTCGTCATTCAGTAGCCCTTTTACGGTACGAAGATTCAAGAACGGCATGTGATTCTCCTTTCAGTGGTGATGCCCGGATGAAGCACTCAGGATGAAGAACCTAACGTCCAGCGTCAGCCGCGCCCGCTTGCGGGCGTCGGCTGCACGCCGTTGTTGGGCCGCCTCACAATTGTTTCTGAAAGAATAGCGCCCTACCTAGTGGCCTTGCTCCCGGTAGCCACTTCACGTATCGCGACAACGAATAGCACGAGGAAAATGAGAAACGCCGGAAGCACCCCGACCAGCCATGACAACCCTTGCCAGTACACCGTGCAAACGTAGGCCAGCACGTAGAACGAGATAAGCGCAACGTTCAGGAACGTCTTTGCGATAGCTGGCAACTGCCCAGCCTTTTGCCACATCCATATGCTACCGATCACGAGAACCGGCCAACCAATTCCGAAGATGATGTAGCCCAGTGTCTGTTCCATAGCTTGTCTCCTTTGGTACGTGAAATCGCCACGCTTCGTGGCGGCCTAACTATGAGTAGAGGGCCTATTGACTGATATCAACGTCAAGCTCCACCCCGTATTTGACGTTGCCTAATAAAAACATTTGGTTAGCCATTTCCCGTTAGCTGTTATGACGGAAATATACCGCGAATCCACGGTATATGAACCTCGGAGCGTCAACCGATGCGAATATTGTGCATATCGGGTGGGTGGGGCGTCATTTCTTATGCGCGGGCTGGACTCCGCGCGGAGCAGGAAGTACAGCGCGGGGCGGGGTGCTTTTATTCCCCGTTGAGCGAGCCGAGCACCGCAGCCGAAACCGGGGGTAGTCTCGCGAGCCCGTGTCGAGCCCGAGCGGCGTTTTATGCCGCCGGCGTGTTGGTCTCGCGCCCGGCGTTGGCGAGGCGCGCAGGGGACCGCGCGAAGTTAGCGCGGCGAAGCGATCGGGGGCGGCTTTCTTTGGGATAATTTTCTTTGTCCGCTACAAAGAAAAGTATCTCGCCCGCGGTGCGAGAACCGCAAGTAATAGTTCTTACTCGACGATCGCGCGAAGCGCTCACTATCCGGTTAGGTGCCGAGGACAGTGCCCACCGCGATACTGAGTTCGCTGGGCGTAACTTTTTTACCGCCGTCGAGTTTGCCCTTGGTCACTTCGATCTGTCCGCCGTGCGCGGTGATAAGCATGTGGGTCGCGGAAACCGCATTGACTTCACCGATCTTGCCCGTCACTGCACGAAAAGTACGGACCAAATGCTTTTTCGAGCCAAACAGTTGGAGCTTCACACCGTTACAAGTGGTCCATGCGCCGGGCGCCGGATCGCAGCCGCGGATGAGGTTATGAATGAAATCGACATGATGGTGCCAATGGATCCGGGCCTCGGCGTGGCGGCACCAGCCTTCGTAACTGGCTTTGCTCTCGTCCTGGACGACTTCCTTATGCTTGCCGGCGACGACCAAATCCGCAGCCTCGAGCATGGCATCCACGCCCATTTTGAACAGGCGGTCAAAATAGACCGTGCCCAGGGTGTCATCGACGCCGATCGGCGTTTTTTTCTGCAAGATCACCGCGCCTTCGTCCAGCCCGTCGGTGGGACGGAAGATAGTCAGGCCGGTCTCGGTCTCGCCATTGATGATCGGCCAATTGATCGAGCTGGGGCCGCGGTACTTGGGCAACAGCGAAGGATGGTACTGAATGGCGCCATGCCTGAAGATGTTAACAAACTCCTGCGGGGCAAACTGCAGCACGAAGGCCATGATGCCGATCTCGGCGTCCGCGTCCTTCATCGCCTGCGTCGCCTCGGGCGCGCGCAGCGACTCGAACTGGAAGACCTTGAGGCCCTTTTCCTGTGCCGCGACGCGCAGCACGTCGGGCCTAGCGCCTTCCTTTTCGGGGGCACAGAATACTGCGGCCACATCGTCGCCGCGCCGCAGAAATGCCTCAAGCACCGCCTTGCCGAAGTCTTGCTGCCCAATAATCGCAATTCTCATTTCTTAACTCCCGAAAAAAACCAATCGCCAAGGTGACACGGACACCCAGCAGTTTTCATAGAGAGGGCCTTGGCGCTCCTGCCACTTTGGCAGTTGAGCGTTACACGGACTTCTTCGGCGGCAAAAAAACGCCGGCGCTCCTCAAGCCGGCGATCGCAAGGCCACCGCCGCTTAGTGGTTCAACATCCGCGAAGCGGATACCATTCGCGCGGAGCGCGAACAAATCCTACGCATCGGATCGACGCGCCCTAACAATAAAGATCACCGCGAGCGCAGCGAATATCGCAAACCACACCAACGCCCATTCGGGAATCGAGAGGCCGAGAAAACGCCACTGCACCTCGCTGCATTCGCTCGTGCCGCGGAAGAGATCGCAGGCAGGCCGTTGCACTGCTTTCGCCGCTGGCCCTATGCGGCCTTACGGCGCTTCATCGCCTGATCGAGATCGTACGTTGCCTGCAAGTTCATCCAGAGCTTAGCGGACGTTCCCAGCGCCTTTGCGAGGTCTAATGCTGCCTCGGCGGTAATCCCGCGTTTGCCCTTGATCAACTCGTTTAGACGAGCACGGGTCCACCCGAGCTTCCTGGCGAATGCCATCTGGGTGATGCCCGCGGGATCGAGAAACTCCTCCAGGAGGATCTCGCCCGGATGAAACGGATTCTTAGGCTGTCTCATAACTAATCGCTCCTAAATGTACGCAATCAGTGATAATCAACTACTTGAACGTCTTTGGCATTGCCGCTTTCCCACCGGAACAGCACACGCCACTGATCGTTGATTCGGATCGAGTAATAACCGGCGAGTTGTCCTTTCTTCGCCTCCAGCCGGTTCCCCGGTGGGGTTCGTAGGTCCGCAAGTTCAGTGGCGTCGTGCAGATACAGCAACTTGCGTCGTGCCGCACGCCTCAACTCCGCAGGAAACTGGCGCACCTCTTTCGAGGTTCTGTCATAGAACAAATCTTCGGCAATCCGGTTACCAAAGCTTTCAATCATTGTTTCAATGTTATCAGATACCGATAATCGTGCAAGCGCCGGATATCGAATCGTTGGCGTACTTGGGGTTCAACCCGTTGTTCTTGAAACAGCAATCGCGCTCGCGCGTCAGGACGACGCCAAAAGTTGACGAGTGGTTAGCGCGTACGCGATGTCTTGGCGACCGCAATAATCGCCAGCGCGGCAAAAATCACAAACCACACCAACGCCCACTCGGGAATCGACAGTCCGAGAAAACGCCACTGCACCTCGCTGCACTCGCCGGTGCCGCGAAAGATCGCCGGCAATGCCCGACTGAGCGGTAATGTGTCGAGCAAATACTCAAGATCGGCGCCACAGGACTGTAACTTGTTCGGAAAGTGCTGCAACCACGAGTGCCGGATGGCCACACCGCCGCCCGCCGCGGCAAACAAAACGATGAGACCGCAGTAGAGTTTGAGCCCGATCTCACGTGGATTATGGATGGCCGCGAGCAGAGCGATCACGCCAACGACGATGAACGCGTAGCGCTGCAGGATACACAACGGACAGGGCTCGAGCGCTTGCCCGTGTTGCAGGTACAGCGCATAGCCTATCAACGCCGCGCAGACAAGAAATATTCCGCTGAAGATAATGCGGGGTTTTAAAAAATCGTTCATCACGGGTGCGCTCATCGGCAAATGTTCACTTATTGGCAATCGGCGGATGGTGGATGAATTGAATCAGGTTTCCGTCCGGATCGCGACAATAGAAACTGCGTGCGCCGTCGCGGTGGGTCTTGGGCGCTTTGGCAACGACAATGCCCTGCCCTTTCAGAAATTCGCACCATTCGTCCACATGGCGCGCTTCGTGCAAAATAAAACCAAGGTGATCGAGGCGTTGGCCTTCGGCAGCGAACGGCTTGGTCGCGCGGTGCAGCGCGAGATTGTCGTTGCCGCCTGTTAGGTAAACATTGTCCGCATCCGGTCGCCACTCGACCCGCATGCCGAGCAATCCGGCATAAAAACGTTCGCATGCTTCGAGGTCCTTGACCCATAGCGCGACGTGCCGTAATCCGCGCAAACCCTCAGGCCGCTTCATGGAGCGTCTCCCCGAACACCGTGCGCTCGACCTCGCGCCACATCGGCTCGCCGAACACGCGTCGCATTGCCAACGGCGCCGCAATCGCGCCCGACGAGAGCAGGCGGTCGTGGAACGACTGCAACGACGTTTGCGGCTCGGCGGTACGCACACGATCGCGCAGCGCATTGATGAGCGCCCAACCGGTAGCGTAACCGAGCGGCGCCGTCGGCGATTGCGTATACCACGTCACGTCCGCGACCGCCTGTGCGCGCGGAAAACCGAGTGTGGCGACCAAGCGTTGCGCGGCCGCTTCGAGCGTGAGCCCGCGCGTATGCAACTCGACGTCAATGCCGATACGCAGCGCACGCCACAGGCGATCGCGCAATAAAAGAATACGGCTCTCGGGGCGATCGAGAAATCCCTGTTCGACCATGAGCTGCTCGCAATAGAGCGCCCAACCTTCGTAGCAAGTCGCGGAAGGATTGAGTAAACGCGGCAGCGTGCGCGCCGCGGTGTGGCGGTTGGCCGTGACAAAATGCAGGTGATGGCCGGGATAGGCTTCGTGCACGCAGGTATGCATGAGGCCGATTTCATCGTGCTCGGCGAGTTGTTCATCGTCCGCGGGCGGCGTGACGTAGTAATAGCCGATTTGAGACGGCTCGTTCGGCGCGGGCTCGCAGTAGGCCGCGAACGGTATCTGGTGGCGCAGGAACACCGGCGTATCCACCACCTCGACCCGCTCCGGCGCGGGCAAGGTTACGAGCCCGCGCGCCGCGACAAACGCGCGTGCGGCGTTTATGGTCTCGACGTACACGGCGAGCAATCGCTCGGCGCTGGGATGACGCGACTGGATTGTGCGCACGGCGCGGGCCACGTCGCGGTGCCCGAACACTTCCGCACACGCCGCCTCCAGTTCGCGCTGCGTGCGCTCGGCCAGACGTTGCCCGAAGGCATGCAGTGCGTCGGCGCCGACATCGAGAAAATGCCGCTGACGCAGCAGGCACCCGAAATACTCTTCGCCGCAGGCGAATGACCCCTTGGCCTCCGTCGCCACGCCGCGTTCGAGAAAATCGGCAAAATGGTCCAGTGCCACGGCGGCTTTTTCCAGCAGTGTCGTTAACAGCGCACGGTTCGCGCTCGCCACGATTTTAGAATGCGTCCCCAACGCGCGCGCAAAACCCGCTCCGCCGCGCGCGGACGCTGCCGCCGACTGCACCCACAACAACGGGATGTCACGCGCCTTGGCGGACAGACGCAGTTGCGCCGCGCTCAAGTGCGCCGGAATTGCGGCCAGACGCGCCGTCATGGCCTCATCGAAATTCTCGACCTGCCGGATCGTGAGTTGATAAATAGCATTGACCGGCAGCCAGTGCTGCGGGTCGGGCTGGCGCGGTTCTATGTCGAGCAAGTACTGGTTCTCGATCTGTATCGCACCGGCGAGAATCTCGCGATCCACCCGCCGGTCCGGGTCGAGCTTGCCAACATCGAAGTCTTCCAACGCCACGCGCAGTTCGTCATTCAGACAAATCAACGCGCCCTTCTCTTCTTCCGCGCACGGTGTCAACAGATGCGCGTACCCGGGTACGCCCGCGTCCACCGCCGCCTCGGGATGGTAACGGAACCAGGCGCGATAATAGGTACGGACGAGTTCGTCGAAACGCGCCGCTTCGGCGTTTGGCTCTTTCACTGGACCTCGACGATCTCGAAATCGTGAGTGATCTCGGCGGTCTTGCCCAACATGATTGAGGCCGAGCAGTACTTGGTCGCGGATAACTCGATCGCGTGCGCGACTTTCTTCGGGTCGAGCCCGCGACCGGTTACTTTGAAATGAACATGGATTTGGGTGAAGACTTTGGGATCGACCTCTGCGCGCGCGGCTTCGATCTCAGCCACACAGTCGGTCACGTCCTGCCGCTGCTTGCGCAGGATATGCACCACGTCGAATGCCGTGCAACCGCCCAACCCGATCAATACCACTTCCATCGGCCGCGAGCCTTTGTTTTGCCCACCCATCTCCGGCGCCCCGTCCATCGTCACCGCATGGCCGCTGTCGGCCTTGCCGACGAAACTCACCCCGCCGGTCCACTGAATCCTCGTGCGCATGCTGTGTTCCTGAAAAAAGCTCGTGTTGGATTATATTGTAAGCGACAGGCAAACGTCGTCGGGGACGGACGCGGCACCCGTCAATTCGAGCGCTCCTCCCTCAAAGGAGTACTACTCGCCGGGTAATACCAACGAATTCGAGCGCGTGCGCTCCGATCGCCGGCCCACTAAGCAGAACGAGGGAACAGCTCCTCGAGCTTGACCCCCGGGTCCTCCGCCTTCATGAATGGCTCGCCGACGAGAAAAGCATTCACACCGCTGGAGCGCATCAAGGCGACATCCTGTGGGACAAGAATACCGCTTTCGGTCACCACGATGCGATCCTTCGGAATCATCGGCAGGAGTTGCAATGTGATATCGAGCCGGGTCTCGAAGGTGTGCAGGTTACGATTGTTGACGCCGATGAGTGGCGTCTGCAACAGCAGTGCCCGTTCGAGCTCCTCGTGATTGTGCACCTCGACCAGTACATCCATCCCCAGCTCCCGCGCTAGGTCCGAAAACTCGCGCAATGGCACGTCGTCGAGCGCGGCGACGATGAGCAGAATGCAGTCCGCTCCGAGCGCACGCGCCTCGTAGACTTGGTAGACATCGAGCGTGAAGTCCTTGCGTAGCAGCGGAAGGCCGCAAGCCGCGCGCACTTGCCTGAGATGCTCATCGGCGCCCTGGAAGAAATCAATGTCGGTCAGTACCGAAAGACAAGTCGCACCGTGCCATTCGTAGGTACGTGCGATCTCAGCGGGACGGAAGTCCGCGCGCAATAACCCCTTGCTCGGGCTGGCACGTTTGATCTCGGCGATAACCGCCGCCTCGCCCTGCGCGAGACGAGCGCGGATCGCATTGGCAAATCCGCGCGGCGTTGATGCGGCTTCGACTCGCCGGCGTAGTTCCTTCAACGGCAACTGCGCGGCGCGCTCGTCAATCTCCGCGCGTTTTCGCAAAAGAATGCGTTGCAGTATATCCGACACGCGATTTTCTCCGGCCCTTACCTTGCGCATTGCCGCGTGAACGCAACGAAGTCGTTCAGCTTTGCCCGCGCGGCGCCGCTGTCGAGTGCCCTGCGCGCAAGGTTCACTCCGTCGGCGATGGATGCCACCACATCGGCGGCATACAGCGCCGCGCCGGCGTTCAGCAGCACAATGTCGCGTTCCGGCCCGGGCCTATTGTCGAGCACACCGAGTATCTTGTCCTTCGATTCCAGCGTATCGGCGACCTTCAACGCGTCGCCGACGTACAGCGGCAGACCGAATTGCTGCGGATGAACGGTGTACTCGCGGACCGACCCGTTCACGAGTTCGCCGATCATCGTTTCCCCGGCGAGCGATATCTCGTCCAGGCCGTTCAATCCGTACACCACCAGTACATGACGGCTACCGAGGCGCTGGAGTACGCGTACTTGGATACCCACCAGGTCCGGATGGAATACGCCCAACAACTGGTTCGGCGCGCCGGCCGGATTCGTCAACGGCCCGAGGATGTTGAACAGGGTGCGCACCGCCAGGTCCTTGCGCACCGGCGCGGCGTGCTTCATCGCGGCATGGTGGTTGGGTGCAAACATGAAACCGATGCCGGTCGCGGCGATGCACTCGGCCACCTGCGGCGGCGTCAAGGCGAT
>JBGPGJ010000038.1:0-10150 GCA_041483795.1 Sulfurifustaceae bacterium | reverse complement strand
GTGTCATTGACGACTCCTCCTTACTTAACTTTTAATTAGGTGGTTGAAAGAAATCTTCCCCGTTCTCTTTATTTAAAGGTTATTTAAAGGCATATGGGCAGCGCCGCTCAGCTGCCAAGTCCAGCGCCGCGTCCCGGTTACTATCTAACCCCCATTTTTTGGGTCGTGACAAGCGTTTTTTCGTGAATCGCAGATTCTGAGCCTGGATTGCACGAATCCGCGTACGAAATGTGGGTATTGCGTTTCCCGCTCAATTTATCCTCAATTGCCTATCCAGCGGGAAATCCAGGTGGATTTGCGCAAACCAAAAATTCGGGGCTAGGCGGGCCATACTTAAACTTTCCTTATTTAGACCGAAATTCACGGGTCCGGCCTGTGGAAGGCCGAGCCCACGAACGATCAAAGGCCGAGCATTTCACGCAACATCTGAACCCTATCGCGGCTGACCGGAATTCGGCATTCTCCCCTATCGTCAACGACGATCATCACCTGGTCCGGTAGGCGTTCGAACGATTTGGCGTACCGAATATTAACGATGTGACTACGATGCACACGGACGAACACCTGCGGATCCAACTTCGCTTCGACTTCGGACATGGAAAAATTACACAGGTATTGGCCTTCCGCCGTGAATATTGCGGTGTAGTGTCCATCCGCTTGAACGTGGGTCACGTGATCCAGTTCCAGAAGCGTGATCTTCTTGTTGTGAAATACCGGCAGCTTTTTTATAAAGTCTTGGACCTCGGACCGTCCACCAGTTGTGGCGTCCAGCGACCCATCCAGAGTTTCGGGCAAGGCCGAGAGCAGCGCGAATATCAGATAGACAAATGTGGCCAGCGCAATAAATATCGCCAATAACGACGGCGCGATGGCGAGCGCATCGTACGCGACGGGAAATTCGGCCGGCTGAAAACTGACGGCGGCCATTCCGGTGAAATGCATCCCCGAAATCGCGACCCCCATCAACACGGCGCTGCCAAGCTTGTGCCATGCAACCCGTAGATTGCGCGCAAGCCATAGCGCCGCCGTAGACGCAATGATTGCAATCGCCACGGAAGCCACCACCAGTAGCGCATCGTAGCTCATCGTGGCCTGCACCCGCATCGCCGCCATGCCGATGTAGTGCATGGACACGATGCCGACACCCGTGAAACTTCCGCCGACCGGCAATTTGGTCGTCGTCATCTGGCCGTAACTGACCGCGAAAATCCCGACTCCCGCCATAAAGATCGCTACGAGCAAGGATATCAGTGTAATGAGTACATCGTAATTCACGACGAGCGGCAGCCTGAAAGCCAGCATCGCGATGAAATGCATCGACCAGATACCGCCGCCCATCGCCAGCGCGCTCATGAGCAGCAGGGACTTCTGGGTGAAACGTTGAGGAGTCTTGCTGCGTCCCACGAGGTGAAAAACCGTGAACGACGCGAATATCGCCGTTACGATTGACAGCGCGACAAGCCACGGATTATAGGTCCCGATCATGTGGGCCTACATATTCGCATACTCAGCCAAAATGCGCCTGGATTGTAACGCGATGCTTGTAGAACGGCAGTGCATACCCCTGGAGTTTGTCCCGCTCACCGGTAAACACATTGTCGCCCGCGCGCTCAAGGTCCTAGGCCCCGTTGCGGCGGTCCTTTGCGTGACCTCGGCACCAGGGTAATCCAGGTCGAACCACCAAATGGCGATCCGCTACAGTCCTTCAACGCCGACTGGTATCGGGAACTGACCGGGAGCAAACCGGCGACAGGTTGTGCAGATCGCTTTCGCCGACACGGCAAAGTGCCCGCGGAACCGTTCAAAGCCTGGCTCACCGCTGCCGGTGCTCTGTTGGAAGGTGGCTTCCCCGGACTATAACCTGTACCAGGCCAGCGACGGATGGGTGGCCGTAGTGGCACTCGAACCGCGTTTTGACAATCGTCTTTGCGAACTATTCGGCGTCGCCGCACCCTCTCACGAGCGGCTTGTCGAATGCTTCGCGACGGAAACCGGCGCATACTGCTTACAGTTCGCGCAAGACCACGACCCATCCATCGCGATGGTCGCAGATCCGCCGCTACAGATTATTAAGAGAATCGCGCGCTCCCTTTCCTTATTTTTCTCATCAACGACCCGACCGAACACCGGTCTAACTCGATAGAGATAACTAGATGCAATTCGTCAATCACACTTTTCTCATCACCGGCGGCGGCTCCGGCCTGGGCGCCGCCACGGCCCGTCTCTTCGCCGCCAACAACGCGAACGTCGTGCTCGCCGATATCGATTCGGAAGCAGGCATGAAACTCGCCGCCGAGTTGGGCACGAAGGCAAGATTCGTAAGAGCCGACGTGACTGACGAAGCGGCGGTCGGAAACGCCGTCAACATGGCCGTCTCCACCTTCGGCGCGTTGCATGGTGCGGTGAACTGCGCGGGTGTAGCCCACGCTGAGCTTGTGCTCGGCAAGAACGGTCCGCACAACTACGAAAGCTTCAAACGCACCGTCGCAATCAATTTGTTCGGCACTTTTAACGTGATCCGCCTCGCCGCTGAGGCCATGGCGAAGAATCAACCCAACGTCGGCGGGGAACGAGGCGTAGTGATCAACACTTCGTCCGTCGCCTCCTTTGAAGGGCAGATTGGTCAGGCGGCCTATTCCGCCTCGAAGGCCGGCGTGAACGGCATGACGCTGCCCATCGCCCGCGAATTCGCCAAGCTGGGTATCCGGGTTGTCACGATCGCGCCGGGCCTATTCGACACGCCCATGATGGCTGGCATGCCAGAAAACGTGCGCGTCTCTCTGGGTCAACAGGTACCGTTCCCGCCTCGCCTGGGCAGACCGGACGAGTACGCGGCGCTGGCAAAACACATCGTTGAAAACGTGGTGCTTAACGGCGCTGTTATTCGTCTGGACGGCGCCATTCGGATGGCAGCCAAGTGAAATGCGCTAGGGAAACTCTGATTTAACGGTTATTCACCGCAAAGGCGCGAAGGGTGCCTGCCATCCTTGGCGAAACATCGGTGGCTGCGGATACGACGGCCGGTACTTCCGTGTACCGGCGCTCAGCGGCGCGGATGCACGTTAAGTGCATCCGCAACTACCCCGCTTCGCCTTTGCGGTGAGAAATATTCTTGTGAATTAATCAGCGGCTCCTCAGATTGCTCTAACCCGTTCTCCGACTACGCCATGTCGGCGGACGCGACGGACAGTTCGGGACTAGCGAAGACCGTCCGGCCCGCTGCCGCACAGACCGGCGTTGCTTGCGTGGTCGGCGATCGTCTTGCAGGGCAAGGCGACTTCCGGTCGGCCGAGGTGGTAACCCTGAGCGTAGTCCACGCCGAACTCCTTCAATAACTTCATGCTCGCTTCATCCTCGACGAACTCCGCCACGGTCTGCTTCCCGAGCGCGTGCGCGATGTCGTTCATCGCCTTCACCATCGCCTGGTCCACGGGATTTTTCGCCAGATTCTTCACGAAGTGACCGTCAATCTTGACGCAATCCACCGGCAGGTCCTTCAAATAGGCGAACGACGAGAATCCCGAGCCGAAATCATCGAGCGCGGTCTGACAACCGATGTCCTGCAGGCGCTTGAGGAAAGACTCGGCGAGAACCATGTCGGCGATCGCCACGGTCTCGGTAACCTCGAAGGTGAGCGCGGACGGCTCGAGCCCGGTCTCGTGCAGCTTGGCGAGAATCAGATCCGCGACCGTGGGGTCGGAAAAGGTCTGGCCGGAAAGGTTGATGGCATAGCGCAACGCGGGCAGAGTTTTCCGCTGTCTGACCAGGGTTTCGATGGCGTTGACGATGACCCATTTGTCAATGTCCACAACCAATCCGAAACGCGCGGCTGCGGGCAAGAAACCGCTCGGCATGATCAACCCGTCGCTGTCATTGAGCATGCGGATCAAGACCTCGTAGGAATCCACTTGACCGGTGCGCGTGTTGACGATCGGTTGGCAGGCGAGCGCAAAGCGGTTGTTATTGATGGCTTCCCGGATGCGCCGCGCCCAGCCCATGTCGAGCGACATGCTGGTCACGTCAGCCTCGTCCGCGGGCTTGAACACGTGGACGCGGTTGCGCCCGGCGCGTTTCGCCAGGTGGCAGGCGATGTCGGCTTGCGACAGATTTTCCACGGCAGATTTGGTTTCGGGGGTGATCATGCTAACGCCGATCGAGCAGCCGACGTCAATGCGTTCCTTACCCTGCCTGAAAACATAGTTCGCCATCTGCGCGCGAAAGGATTCGGCGATCCGCGCCACCATCTCGGCGCTTGTGTTATACAGCAGCACGGCGAATTCGTCCCCGCCGAGGCGCGCGATCAGATCGCTTTTGCGTACGCGCTTGGTAAAAATCGAGGCCACCTCGATCAGTACGCGATCGCCGGCCGCGTGGCCCAAGGTGTCGTTGACATACTTGAAGTTATCGAGATCGATATACAACAACGCACAGTGCGCGGTTCCGGCGCGCCGCGTGCGTTCCACGACGCGTTCCAGCTCGGCCTGAAAATAGCCGCGATTGTATAGACCGGTGAGACCGTCATGCTCGGCGAGGTTCTTGAGATGTTCGACCAGCGCCTTGCGTTCGCTGATGTCCGCGGCCAGCCCGGTATAGAGTCTTCGACCGTCTATTTCCATTTCGCTGATTTTCAGGGCCATCGGAAACTTCGTGCCATCCTTGTGCCGACCGTTAACCTCGCCCTCGTGGCCGATGAGCTGCTGGAGTTCGGTGCGGATAAAATGCTCCAAGTACCCTTCGCGCCGCTCGCGGGTGTCCGGGGGAATCAGCGTGACGACGGGTTGACCGCGTATTTCGTTCTCGGTGTAGCCGAAAAGTTTTTCCGCGGCGGCGTTAAAGCTCTCGATGATGCCGTACTCGTCGAAGACGACGATGCCTTCCGCGGCGTTGTTCAGAATCGTGTCGAGGCGTTTCTCGCGCGAGCGCAGTTCGTTCTCGAGCCGCTTGCGTTGCGTGGTATCTCGCACTCGGACGATGTAAATCGGCTCGCCGGCGACGATAGTCGGTTTCACCATAACGGTGGCGGGAAATTTTTTCGTGTTTCTTGGGGACAACGTAACCGCGTGCAGCTCCCCGTCCAGGTAAGTCGGGTCAATCGACAGCGTTTCGTCGCCGCGACGATCCTTCCGTCGGGAGAACACCTCCGGCAACATCCGCTCAATGGGGGTATTTTTAAGTTCCGAGATTGTGTGATCGAGAACCGTGGGAGCACGTTCGTTAAAGGTTTGCATCATCCCGTGTTTGTCAACGATCATATAGGCCGACTTGGTCGTGGCTAACATCACTTCCATGTGGGCCTGGCGGATGAGCTGCTCGTTCTCCAGACGTTTCCTCTCGGTTATGTCCCGTACCCTGACGACGTACTTGAGGGTGCCGTCGGCGTCGTAGCGCTTGACGCGCAGCTCGATGGAGATTTCCTTGTCACCCGGTCGCGGGACTATCGTTGTTCCGTGTATTTTCCCGTCTTGGTACACGGGATCAAGGCGCAGGTCGACGCTTTGACCGCCATTCGGCACTCTGGAAAATGCCCGAGGCAGGAGTTCGTCAATCTTGACCTGGCCGCGCGCGCGGCCGAGGCGCTCAAACATCCCCTGCGCCGCGGCATTGTGCATCTCGATTGTGCCCTGATAATCAACCAGAAAGATGGCTGTGTTCGTGGTTTCGAGGAGGGCCGCGAGCAGTTGATGATGCACGCCCGGCGTGCTTTTGACGTTCAGCTTGTTTCTCATAGTGCAACGCTTGGTCGCCATCGGGCGTGTCCGAGTGCCAGATTATCTTGGCCGACTTGTGATGATTACTCAATTTGTCTTTAACCGGGAGCCGAAACCCATGTGCACAAGCTCGGTATCGCGGTCCGTCCCACTGATCCCTGACTATAGTGTATGGATGTGGAGACCTGTTGCCATCGGGAAAACCGGCAAAGCGGCACCGGCGCCGTCGACGCTTGGTTCGCAGGGAAATCATCTCTCCGACGGGTAAGACGACGGCTCTTGGAAGATGGTGCCGATAAAGCGCCTAGTCCTCGTGGACGTGAAAGCAGGCGCTTAGATAGTTATCGCGCTGGATAAAATGAACCGGGGCTTCGACCAACATCAGGCACGCGTATCGCGGGGTACGGGTCATCCTTAGGGTCAGCGGTTCCGCTAAACGATGCTAGCTAATCTTGAAAGAAGGGACTACTTTATTCCACGCTGGCGTTATCCGCAGTCGTCATTGGCACACGCTTTGCAGCCACATTAGGAAGACGTGAGCCCCCAGCAGCGGTTACGGGGGCGTCGCTGCACAACTTCCAAGGGACTGGCGATCTGTGAACCGCTCAGGGACGGAACGGGACGTTCGATCGCACCGGATCTTGGGCGCTATGAATCAGTTACGGGGGAAACACATATGAAATTTTTCAGCTTATCGATCTTCCAAAAAATATTGATAGCGATGCTGTTCGTCGCGGTCGTGCCGCTATCCGCTATTTGGTACACCAACTATCAGAACATGATCGAACAGACCACGGATGGCGTTAACAAACAACTCGACAACGTCTCGGACAAGCTTGTCAGCTACGTGAACAGCTGGGTCACGATGAACCTGAAGGTCCTGAACCAGAACGCCGCGCTTACGGACATAGCCTCTATGGACGGAGCAAGGCAGAAACCGATATTACGGTCGGTACTCGATGAATATAAGTGGAGTTACCTGGTTTTCACCGTCGGGCTCGACGGCATGAACGTCGGCAGAAGCGACGACCTCAAGCTGCTCGATTACAGCGATCGGGCCTATTTCAAGGACGTCATGAACGGCGCGCCTATGGGTAAACAGGTTCTGATCAGCAAGACCAACAATAAGCCGGCGCTGATTCTTTCTGCCCCGATTTTTGCCGCCGACAAAAAGACCGGCGAGAAAAAAATTGGCGGCGTGATTGCGATTGGCATGTTCATCACGGAGATGTCGGAAAGAATCACCAACCTGCGGATTGGCCGGACCGGATATGCGTTCCTTCTCGACGAGAACGGAAAGGTGGTCGCGCACCAGAAGGAAGAATACGCGGACAAGAGCGCCGACTTCAGCAAGCACCCCGCGTTTTTGCAGCGCCCGCCTACCGGTAAGGCGCGGATCGTCTACGAGGAAGACAAAAAAAAGATCATCGCGTATGTGCAGAAGACCGACCAGGGATGGACGATGGTGGCCCAGCAGGATTATAACGAGGCGTTTCGTCCGGTACGGGACGCCAACTGGAACGCGTTCCTTCTTTTGGTCGCTACCTTGGCCGCAGTGACTCTAATAGCGTATCTGTTTTCACAACAGCTTTCGAATCCGATCCGCAATCTGACGCGGATCGCCGATGAGATGAGTCGCGGACGTGCGGTCGTCAAGATCAACGAAGTCCGCCGAGGCGACGAGATCGGCACGCTCGCGGCGGCGATCGACCGTATGGGAACCAGCATTCGGTTGGCGATCGAACGGCTGAGTGCCAAACCAAAGTAACCCGCGCAAACACTAGCCGCGGGCAGGGAGACAGGGAACGGATTGCATGCCATGTCGGTTCGCAAACGCTGTCATACCTAGTACCGCAGCGATTCTCGCAACGCGGAGGTAAATATAGTGAACCCAGATCAGTCCATGTTGTTGACCTATGACGGGCTCATGGATGAGCTGCAGCGTAGCTGTATCGAGAAGCGAACGGGTACTTTACTGATCGCCACGGAAGACAACCAGCTGGCGCGTATCTTTCTTCATGACGGCGAGATCACTTCCCTGTCGTACGGGCTAAAAAACGGCATGGAGGCGATCGCCGCGATCAAAGAAATCAAGCAAGCCCGCGTCAAGTTCTCGCACGGACGGGTCGGTGACAGTCGAGGGGGGAAACTTCCGGCGACGGCGGAAGTCCTGCAAATACTTGCCAGCGAACGACGAACACTGACGACGACGGCGCGCCCCGCGTCGAAATCGGTATCCAACGATCAGGTGCCCAGTGCGCTCAAAGTAATCGAGACCGAATTGGTCGAGTTCCTGGGACCGTTGGCAAAAATCGTGTGGTCCGAACACCTCGAGCGGATCGGCAAACCGATCAATCCGCGTCAGCTGCCGACGCTCATCGACAACCTTGCGAAGGAAATCGGCGACCCGACGAAGGTTAAACGCTTCAAGGAACAAATCTGGCAGAAAATCGGGGCGGCTAAAACAACTAAGTGAACCTCTGGGCGCTCTTTGCTCGGAGTTTCCTTAGTTACATAGCGCGACGCGTAAGATCCGCCGCTATTTCAAATGAATCGTCATGTTCGGCGCGCCCGCCTGTTCCGAGTCGAACCAGCGCTCCGTGATGGTCTTGGTGTCCGTGTAGAATCGCACCGCCTGTTTGCCGTAAGCGTGCTGATCGCCGTAGAAGGAATGCTTCGAGCCGGTGAAGGAAAAGAACGGCAGCGGCACCGGGATCGAGATGTTGATGCCGATCTGCCCTACCTCGGTCTCGTGCCGGAATTTTCGCGCGGCCGCGCCGGAAGAGGTGAATATCGAGGTTCCGTTACCATAGGGGTTGTTGTTGATGAAAGCGATCGCCTCGTCGAGATCGCGCGCGTGCACGAGCAAAAGCACGGGCCCGAAAATCTCCTCCCGGTAGATCGTCATCTCCGGCCGCACGTCGTCGAACAGTGTTGGGCCGACGAAGTTACCCTCGGGATAGCCCGCCACCATGCAGTTTGAACCGTCAAGCAGGAGCTTGGCGCCTTCCTTCACGCCCTGCGCGATTAGAGACAGTACGCGCTCCTTTGCCCGCTTGCTGATTAACGGACCGTAAGCCGCGTTCGGATCGTCCCAGCCACCCGGTGTAAGCTTACTCATCGCCGCACGAATCTCCGGCATCCAGCTTTGCGCCTCTCCCACCAGCACCGCGACACTGATCGCCATGCAGCGCTGGCCGGCGGCGCCACAGGCGGAACTCACCAGATTGTTGACCACTTGGATTTTATCCGCATCCGGCAATACCACCATGTGATTCTTGGCACCGGCCAACACCTGCGCGCGCTTGAGATGCGCGCAAGCGGTCTGGTAGACGTGCTGCCCGACCGGCACCGAACCGACGAAGGAAATGCCGCGGATATCCGGGTGCTGCAGCAAGAAGTCCACCTGTTCCTTACCGCCGTGAATGACGTTGAGCAAACCCGGCGGAAAGCCGGCCTCGACGAAGAGCTCCGCCAACCGGGTCGGCGTCATCGGATCTTGTTCGGAGGGCTTCAAAATAAAGGTGTTGCCGCAAGCGACGGCCAGGGGAAACATCCACAACGGAATCATCGCTGGGAAATTGAATGGCGTGATACCGGCAAAGACGCCGAGCGGATAGACGTAGCTGTAACTGTCTATGCGTCGCGCGACGTTTTCAACCGTTTCGCCCATGATGAGCGAGGAAACGTTGCAGGCATGTTCCACCACTTCGATGCCGCGCCAAACGTCGCCCTGCGCGTCGGCGAAGGTCTTTCCGGTTTCCAGGCTCAGGATTCTTGCAATGTCGTCTTGATGGTGCTTCAGCAGCACTTGATACTTGATCAGGTAACGCGCACGTTCGGGCGGGGGCACGTTGCGCCAGCTCTTAAACGCGGTTTTAGCCGCGGCGACCGCCTGCTCCATTTCCCCAGTGGTCGCATATGGCACGGCAGCTAAAACGTCCTGTGTCGCCGGATTGATAACCTCTCGCGTCTGCGTGGCGCGGCTGGCGAGGAATTCGCCGTTGATGAATAAAGGAACCTGTTTGAGGCCGGATTGTTTTTCAACCGTAGTAGCTTGTTTCATGCCATCTTCCCTCCTGAGGTATTGACGTGCGAACTGGGAGCGCCGCTCGCATCGCCTGCGGTCAATTTTGGTCGGACGTGAAGTTAAGCCAAGTCGTTAAGTTCTAGTCGTTCCACCCGGGCGGGTGCACGGATTGCTCGAACAAATAACTTAACCTTCTTCCAACTGCAACGGATATGCTCTTTCGGTCTTCCCGATTCGCCAAAACCTACGATTGTTCATTTTAGCGAGGTGTCAGTGGAGCTGCGGAGGGGTTCCCCGACCAAAAGGGTAAAAATGCCCCTTTTTTGTTTACGATCGTGGTCAACAACACCGCGTTCGAACCGTTGTGGCTATCGGGCGAGAATGACACGTAGAAACGGCCCAGATCCACGCG
>JBGPGJ010000037.1:0-10237 GCA_041483795.1 Sulfurifustaceae bacterium | reverse complement strand
TTACGAGCTCGAGCGGTTTGCCGACGCGAACAATCGCAACCGTCGCCAGTCGCTGCGCAAAACGGCTATTTCGATCGTCGGCAGCTCGGTAGTGCAGTTCGTGGCGTCCATCGGCTTCGCATTGATGATCCATTTCGCCCTGGTCGACGCGCAACTGACGGCCGGCGGTTTTGTCGCCTATATCAGTGCCACGATATTGCTAACCGGGCCGCTGCGCCGATTCGCCAAAGTCAATGAGGTGATTCAAACCGCGCTGTCGGCCGCGACCAGCGCTTTCGAGCTGATCGACGAACCGCCGGAACAGGACGACGGAACCAAAACGCTGGAGCATGTGGGCGGGAAAATCGAATACCGCAACGTGTCGTTCCGGTACGCGACCGCACAAAGCGACGCTTTGCGCGGCGTATCGTTTACCATCGAACCTGGTCAAATGGTGGCACTGGTCGGCGCCTCGGGCAGCGGCAAGACCACGCTGGCGAGTCTGCTGCCGCGCTTTTATCGCGTGAGCTCGGGTGAAATCCTGATTGACGGGATCAGGCTCAATGACTTTACGCTCTTGAATCTGCGTTCGCACCTCGCCCTGGTCGGACAGGAAACGCTGTTGTTCGACGACACTATTGCGAACAACATCGCTTACGGTGCGTCCGGTCCGGTGGATCGCGAGCGCTTGGTGCAAGCCGCGCGCGCCGCGCACGTCCTGGAATTCGCCGAACGCCTGCCGCAGGGGCTCGACACGCGCGTGGGTGAGAAGGGCGCGTTGTTTTCCGGCGGCCAACGCCAGCGCGTGGCGATTGCACGCGCGCTGTACAAGAACGCGCCGATCCTGGTGCTGGACGAGGCGACCTCGGCCCTCGACAGTGAGTCCGAGCGCTTGGTGCGGGACGCCATGCGCCGGTTGTTGGCAAACCGCACGACGCTGGTCATTGCGCACCGGTTGTCTACGATTGAGCATGCCGACCGGATCGTGGTGCTGTCGCGCGGGGAGGTCATCGAAAGCGGCACGCACCGCGAGCTGCTCGCGCGCAGCGGCGCCTACGCCGCATTGCACCGTTCTCAATTCGCCACCGCCGGATAAGCCGGTATGCATTGGCTCGAACGCCACTGGTACCGTCGCTCACCGGTGAGTGCGTTGCTACTTCCGGTAGCGCTACTCTATTGCGGGCTTGTCATGCTGCGTCGCGCCGGTTACCGTTTGGGACTTCTGCCCTCGGTACGGTTGCCGGCGCCGGTTGTTGTCGTTGGCAACCTCACGGTCGGCGGCACGGGCAAGACCCCACTCGTCATCTGGCTGGCGCAGCTTCTGCGCGCGCACGGTTACCGCCCGGGAATTGTCACGCGCGGTTACGGTGGGCAGGCGTCCTCGTGGCCCCAGACGGTACGCGCCGATTCCAATCCGGTCATGGTGGGCGACGAACCGGTGTTGCTGGCACGCTCTGCACATTGCCCCGTGATCGCCGATCCCGATCGCGTGCGCGCGGCGCAAACGCTCGTCGTGCAGCAGGGTTGCAACGTGGTGTTAAGCGATGACGGATTGCAGCACTATCGTCTCGCGCGCGACGTGGAGATCGCGGTGATAGACGGCACGCGACGCTTCGGTAACGGTTGGTGTCTGCCGGCCGGGCCTTTGCGCGAACCGATCACGCGCCTCAAGTCGGTGGACGCGCGCGTGACCCAAGGCGAGCCGGCGGCGGGGGAATGGGGTATGACGCTGGTGGATCAAGGCTTTTATCGTTTGGGTGAAAGCCAGCCCTCGGCGGCGGTCGAGAGTTTTCGCGGGAAAACGGTGCATGCGGTCGCCGGCATCGGCAACCCGAAACGTTTTTTCGATCGCCTGCGCCGGCGCAAACTCGTGGTCATCGAACATCCGTTTCCGGATCACCATGTATTCCGTGCTTCGGATTTCCCGTTCGGCGAAGGGCATGCGGTTATCATGACTGAAAAAGATGCGGTAAAATGCGAGCGTCTCGGCGTGTCCGGTTGGTATCTCAAAGTCGCGGCGCGGCCCGATACCCGATTCGGCGAATGGCTGTTGCGCCGCTTGCAGGAGAACTTTAAGGAGGAGAGACGTGGATAAGAGGCTGCTCGACATACTCGTGTGTCCGCTGTGCAAGGGGCCGTTGCACTACGATAAGAAGAAATCCGAGTTGATCTGCAAGGCCGACCGCCTTGCGTATCCGATCCGCGACGATATCCCGGTGATGCTCGAAGACGAAGCGCGCCGGTTGTCCGAAGAAGAGATTCCAAAATAAACCTCACCGCAAAGACGTAGAAGACGTTAAACATGCCTTCCCTAGCGTCGCACCAGTGGCTTCGATACACCACGGCCCGCACTTCCCTGTGCGGGCGCTCAGCGGCGCGAATGCACGTTAAGTGCATTCGCGACTACTCCGCTTCGCCTTTGCGTTGAGTTTTTCTGATTCCATGCACGTTATCATTCCGGCGCGCTATGCCTCGACACGGTTGCCCGGCAAACCACTGGCCGACATTGCGGGCAAGCCACTCGTTCAGCACGTCTACGAACGGGCGCGGGAATCGGGGGCGAAATCTGTGGTGATTGCCACCGACGACGAGCGTATTCACGCGGTCGCCGAGCGTTTCGGCGCGCGAGTGTGTATGACCGGCACTCAACATCGTTCAGGCACCGAACGACTGGCGGAGGTGATTGAGAAGCTTGGAATCGGTGAGCATGAGATTGTCGTGAATCTTCAAGGTGACGAGCCGCTCATGCCGCCGGCGCTTATTCGCCGGGTCGCCGAAATCTTGACATCGCATTCTCAAGCGGCCGTTGCAACCGCCTGTCGCGCTATCCAGGATCGGGTGGAATTCACCGACCCGAGCGTGGTTAAGGTTGTTTTCGACAAGCAGGGCTATGCGCTTTACTTCAGCCGCGCGCCGATTCCCTGGCCGCGCGAGGAAATGGCGGAAAAAAAACAAAGCCCGGTTCGGGCATATCGGCACATTGGTTTGTATGCCTATCGCGCGCAGTTCGTGCGCCGTTATGCCGCCTGGCCGCCGTGCGCGCTCGAAGATGCAGAGCAGCTCGAACAATTACGTGTACTTTGGTACGGCGAGCGAATTGCCGTATGCGAAACAAAGGAGCTGCCGGGGCCAGGCGTGGATACTCCCGAAGACCTTAAACGTGTGCGGCGGTACTTCAATGAAAAATGAAAAGTGCAAAATGCAAAATGTGAAATCTGTTTTATTCTACATTTTTCATTTTTAATTTTTCATTGGTGTTCTATGGTTCGGGTATTGTTCGTATGCATGGGCAACATCTGTCGCTCCCCGACCGCGGAGGGCGTGTTCCGTAAACTCATAGTAGAAGAGGGGTTTGAGGAAACGATCGAAATAGATTCGGCCGGCACACATGGCTATCACGCCGGCGAGCCGCCGGATTCGCGAGCGCAGGAGGCGGCGCGCCAGCGCGGTATCGATCTCAGCGGTTTGCGGGGGCGCACCGCGACGCGCGAGGACATTGTGCGCTTCGACTACATTCTGGCGATGGACAACGACAACTACGAGAATTTGCTGGAAATCTGTCCGCAAGGGCATAACCACAAAATCCGGCTGCTGCTCGAATTCGCCCCACAACGCCCGGAGCGTGAAGTGCCTGATCCGTATTTCGGTGGGACTGCTGGATTCGATCGCGTACTCGATATGATCCAGGAGGCCAGCAGGGGCCTCCTGGATCATATTAAAAAACGCGCATAGCGCGCATTGGCTCCACGATATAAGTAGGGATGCTTTTACTACTCCTCCTCTCCGGCGTCGGCGAGAGGGGGGAGGAGTAAAAGGTGTCTTCAGTATTTATGAACTCGACTTCTCCCCGGACGGTTCGTTTTGGGTTTCTATCTGAACCAGATCCGGTTTCGGCGATGCGCTCGGCGTATACGACGGCTGCTCTTCCGGTCGCTGGTCCGGTTTTGGCTGCGAGCGCCACTCGGCCCGCGGTTCCGGCATGCTCGGCGACGGTTCCAGCGCCTGCGGTTCAGGTGTGGGTGTTGTCACAGATTGAGGAGGGCGCGTCGGCTCACGTTCGGGTCGTGTTGGGACGTGCGGGGTTGAGGTGTTGGTCTCGGACGACCCCATGTTTTCGGGCCGCTGGCCCAGCGGACGCCCTTCGGCCCCGTGACCGCCGCGTCCGCGCCGACGCCGACGCCGACGTCCACCACCGCCTTCGCGATGCTGGCTTTGACTCTGACCCTGATCCTGACCCGCTTGATGTTGCCCTCCGGTCGGCTGTTGCGGCGCTGGACGATTTTGACGTTGTTCCTGGGACCGCCCCGACTGTGGTTCGCGCTCATGGCGCGGACGATCGTGGCGCTGCTGCTGCCCGCCGCCCGGACGGCGATGGTGCTGTTGATACTGAGGCGGGCGCGGGCCGCGCGTTTCGGTGCGCGGTGCGGCGACGACAGGTTTTTCTTTATCACCACCGAACCAGCCGCGCAAGAAACGCGCGAGCCAGCTTGGCTCCTTCTTCTTGGCCGGCGCCGGCGCAGGGGGCGGAGGCGCGACGGCGTGCGTGAGCGGCCCGATAACGGGTTTTTCGGCCGTGGGCGCCGACGCCGGTGTTGGCGTATCTTCTTCCTCTTGCTCGACGATATCGATATCGTAGCTTGGGGTGTCGGCTTCGGCTTCGTACTCCTCCATGCGCAGGCGGCGAATATGGTAATGCGGCGTCTGCAACTCCGGCGTGGGGAGGATCATGATCGGCGTGCCGATGTGCGACTCAATCGAGCTTACCTCAATGCGTTTCTCGTTCAGCAAGAATGCCGCCGTCTCGACCGGCAGATGCACGTGCACCGCGGCCGTGTTTTCCTTCATCGCCTCTTCCTGGACCATGCGCAGCACGGAGAGAGCCGAAGATTGTACGCTGCGGATGTGGCCTGAGCCTTCGCAGCGCGGGCACACGAGGGCGGAGGTCTCGCCGAGCGCGGGACGCAGACGCTGGCGCGACATCTCCAGCAGTCCGAAGCGCGAGATGCGCCCGACCTGCACCCGTGCACGGTCCACCTTGAGTGACTCCACCAGCCGGTTCTCGACTTCGCGTTGATTGCGCACGGGCGTCATGTCAATGAAGTCAATGACAATCAGACCGCCGAGGTCGCGCAGGCGCAACTGGCGCGCGATTTCCTCGGCCGCCTCGAGATTGGTATTGAACGCGGTCTCCTCTATGTCCGCGCCTTTGGTGGCGCGCGCCGAGTTCACGTCAATCGTCACCAGTGCTTCGGTCTTGTCGAACACGATCGCGCCGCCGGAGGGCAGGCGCACCTCGCGCGAGAACGCGGTTTCGATCTGGTTCTCGATCTGGTAGCGCGAGAACAACGGCGTCTCTTCGCCGTAGACCTTGAGTTTGTCGAGCGACTGCGGCGCGACCTGTTGCATGAACTTGGTCATGCGCTCGTGGATCTCGGCATTGTCCACCAGGATCTCGCTGATGTCGGCCTTGAGATAGTCGCGGATGGCGCGCACCACGAGGTTCGATTCCTGGTAGACCAAGAACGGTGCAGCGCGTTCGGCCGCAGCCTTACTGATGGCGTCCCAGAGCGCGATCAGGTAATCGCAGTCCCATTGCAGCTCTTCGGTCGAGCGGCCGATGCCGGCGGTGCGGGCGATGACGGAGTAGTCTTCGGGAAGCTTCAGTTGCGCCAGCGCTTCGCGCAGCTCCGCGCGTTCTTCGCCCTCGATGCGCCGCGAGATCCCGCCACCGCGCGGATTGTTCGGCATCAGCACCAGGTAGCGACCCGCGAGCGAGATAAAGGTCGTAAGCGCCGCACCCTTGGTGCCGCGTTCTTCCTTGTCTACTTGTACGATCAGTTCCTGACCTTCCTTGACCACGTCCTTGATACGGACTTGACTGATTGGAGTACGCTCGTCGTAACCCTGGAAGTAAAGCCGCGAGATTTCCTTGAGCGGCAGAAATCCCTGGCGCTCGGAGCCGTAATCCACGAACGCCGCCTCGAGCGAGGGTTCGACGCGCGTGATCTTGGCCTTGTAGATGTTGCCCTTCTTTTGCAGGTAGGTGGAGGACTCGATATCGAGGTCGAGGAGCTTCTGGCCGTCCACGATGGCCAGGCGCAACTCCTCGGGATGGGTTGCGTTGAACAAAATGCGCTTCATTTTTTATAACCCCGACGCTTGGGGAGCGGCGTGCACGCGCCACACGGGAGCCGCCTCTTAACATTTGAGGTGGCTCGCCGGTGTCATACACCAGCAGGCAGGATCGCTTTCAGCGTCTGGCGCGTTTCGAAGTTCTTCCTCAAGCAAAAGCCTCAGAAGGAAGGGGCACCTTCGCGGCGCGCGTCTGGGCCGCCCTATTTTATTTACTCTCTGGGCAACCCGTCGTCAAACTCTGCGCAGTCTCTACAGCGCTGCGTTAAGCCCGCCTGCCTACTGCTAAGTTCGGTGCGGGCACTGCTCTCGCTAATCCGGAGCGTCATCTATGCGTCTCTACAGTTAGGGGAGAGACGCTCAACCCTTTTGGCCGGAGCGACTGGACTGCGCCGTGCGCAGCTCGACAATCACTCCCGCCATCGCGCCCGCCATGGCATTTTAAAGCCCGGCCCGGCGCGAATACTCGCTTTGACCTAAACAGTGCCGCGGAGGCCAAATTGCGGCTCACTCCACGAAACACCTTTGTAATTATAGCAATCAAGCTGTTATACGGCAATCTGTTATCATTTCCGCATCCGATGTCAACCCCCGCCCAGTCCAATCGGTCCGCCAATGCACCCTCGGTTCGTCACGTCGAGGTGGACGAGACCCGCGACGGCCAGCGTCTCGACAACTTTCTCCTGGCGGTGCTCAAGGGCGTCCCCAAGAGCCGCATCTATCGTTGCCTGCGCAAGGGTGAGGTGCGGGTGAACCGCGGACGTGTGGGCCCTGACTACCGTTTGCAGGTTGGCGACATGGTGCGTATTCCGCCGATCCGAACTGCTCCGGATGCGACGCCCCACGTGAAGTCAGCGGCACGCGCCGGCAGCCTTGACTGGTTGGCCAATCGTGTGCTCTACGAAGACGAGCATTTGATGGTACTCGACAAACCCGCGGGTATGGCGGTACATGCCGGCAGCGGCGTGGCCGCCGGCCTCATCGAGGCGCTCCGTGCCTGGCGGCCGCAGGCGCCGATGCTGGAGTTGGTGCATCGGCTCGATCGCGCAACGTCGGGTTGTCTGTTGATCGCAAAAAGCCGCACGACGTTAACGCACCTGCACGCGCAGTTGCGCCGCGGCGAGGTCGCCAAACACTACCTGGCATTGGTTCAGGGACGATTCCGTCATACGCGCACGATTAGCGCGAACCTGGAACGGCGGCGGCGCGACGGTGAGCGCATGGTCGGAACGACGGAGGAGGGGAAAGAGGCGGTCACCCGGTTCCATCCGCGTCGGCAGTACCGGCTCGCAACCTTGGTCGAAATCGAACTGTTGACCGGTCGCACACACCAGGCACGCGTGCACGCGGTGCATGCGGGACATCCAATTGCCGGTGACGATAAATACGGCGACCGCGAATTCAATCGCACGCTACGTGCGTTCGGGTTGCGGCGATTGTTTCTTCATGCGGCGCGGTTGGAATTCAGACATCCGGAACGGATTGATAAAATGACCGCAGAAGCTCCGTTGCCGCTGGAACTCTCGGACGTGCTCAATAAGCTCCATGCTGACTCCGCATGAACCCACGCGCATATGAATTAATTGTCTTCGACTGGGACGGTACGCTGATGGATTCGGCGGCTAGGATCGTGCACTGCTTCGAGCGCGCGTGTGCCGATGCGAATCTTCCGAGCCCGGGTGAGGCCGCCATCCGCCGGATCATCGGCTTGGGGTTGGCGGAGACCATGGAGACGTTATTGCCGCGTGCCGATGATGCCGTACGTGCGCTAGTTATCGAACGCTATCGTGAACATTTTCTCGGACTGGATGCGGAGGCGATGAAGCTATTCCCCGGCGTGCGCGATAAACTGGAGGCGCTCGCCACGCAGGGCTTTCTACTTGCCATCGCGACCGGCAAGTCGCGTCACGGGCTCGATCGTGAACTCGCCCACACAGACTTGGGAGCTTTGTTTGTCGCCAGCCGTTGTGCCGACGAGGCATTTTCCAAGCCGCATCCGCGAATGCTGGAAGACATTCTTGACCGCACCGGGTTGGAGGCCTCGCAGGCGATCATGGTGGGGGATACGACCTACGATCTGGTCATGGCCCGCTCGGCGGGCGTGGATGGACTTGCAGTGAGCTATGGCGTACATGCACGCGAAGAACTACTAGCTCTTGCGCCGATCGCTTGCTGCGATTCGTTTCAAGAGGTTTACACGTGGATAAAGGACGCGGGGCAACCGAGCCCATTTGCGAATCCCTCACCCTCTTGTTCCCGCCGGGGCGCATGAAAATCGCATGCGCCCGTTCGGCGGCGCAAACGTCCATCGGACGTTTGCGAGCGCTCCGCCTCACCTCCCGGAGGGAAGGGGGAGTCGGTGAAACCCATTTGTAAGAGTGACGCGCCCGTAGAGGGTGGGGTAGGGGTGCGTTTCGCGGTGCGGCGCACGGGGCAACTGGCGCCGGCGTTTGTGGTGCGCCATGGCGGTGTAGTGCATTCCTATCTCAACCGCTGTGCGCATCGGGGAACGGAATTGGACTGGCAACACGGCCACTTTTTCGATATGGAAGGGCAGTGGCTCATATGTGCAACGCACGGCGCATTGTATAACCCCACGACGGGCGCGTACGTAGGCGGGCCGTGCCGCAGCGCTGTGCTCGTTATGCTTCCGGTTGCCGAGGCCGATGGCCACGTCTGCCTCGTGCCCAAGGATGGATTAAACTTGGCGTGATTTATTTCTTTGAAGAGAGTATGCCATGGCTGAGACAAACGATAAGTTTCCCGAATCTACGCCACCGCGCGACGCGGGATGGGAACGGCAGGTGCTCGAGCGCTTGGCGTTTGCCTCGCTTGAAGAACAACGCCGTGCGCGACGCTGGGGTATTTTCCGTTTTGTGTTCTTGTCTGGGATCGTGTTGCTGATTTTCGTGTTATTCCTGGCACAGACGCTACTTAGCGGTAAGGCGCTTGCCTCGCGCTACACCGCGTTGGTAGACATGGAAGGCGTGATCGCATCGGAAGAAATGGCGAGCGCGGATAACGTGGTTGCCGGTTTGCGCGCGGCGTTCGAGGCCAAGAACACGATCGGCGTGGTCCTGCGCGTGAACAGCCCGGGGGGTAGCCCGGTGCAGTCGCGCTACATCTACGACGAGATCAAACGCCTGCGCGACAAATATCCGAAGACCCCGCTCTACGCAGTCATCGGCGACATGTGCGCCTCGGGGTGTTATTACGTTGTAGCGGCGGCGGACAAAATCTACGCCAACCGAGGCAGCCTGGTCGCCTCGATCGGCGTGCTCATGAACGGTTTTGGATTCACCGAAGCGATGAAGAAACTGGGTATCGAGCGTCGGTTGCTCACCGCCGGAGAATACAAAGGGTTTCTCGATCCCTTCGGTCCCATGAAGCCGGAGGAGCGGCGCCATGCTCAGCGCCTATTGGATAACATTCACCTGCAGTTCATCGAGGCCGTGCGCGAAGGTCGCGGTGAGGCGCTCAAGGAATCGAAGCAAATGTTCTCGGGACTGTTCTGGACCGGCGATCAGGCCAAGGACATGGGGCTGGTGGATGAGTTCGGCAGCGCCTCTTACGTTGCACGCGAGGTAATTGGCGCCGAAGAGATCATAGACTTTACCTTCCGCGAGAATGTCTTCGACCGCTTTGCGCACCGTTTCGGCACCGCCGTTGGCGAGACGCTCGGCGCCCAGCTCCTCGGCCGGACAATCAAATAATTGTGTGATTTGCGGCAAAGGTGCGGTGCATGCGACGTTTACACGCCGTCCCTGGCGTCGCACCAGAGGCCTCGATACACCACGGCCCGCACATCCATGTGCGGGCGCTCAGCGGCGCCGATGCACGTTATGTGCATCGGCGACTACCCCGCTTCGCCTTTGCGTTGAGTCTTTAGATTATCCGAACGCCTTCATTCTCGAGCATGCGCACCAGGCGGATTAGCGGCAAGCCGATCAAGGTGTTCGGATCGTCGCCGTCGAATTTTTCCAGCAGCGCAATTCCCAGGCCTTCCGACCTGACGCTGCCAGTGCAGGAGTAGGGTTGCTCCTGGCGCAGGTAGCTTTCGATTTGCGTGTCGGTAAGCCGGCGAAACGTCACGCGGTAAGGAACAACTTCGGACTGCACATGCCGG
>JBGPGJ010000036.1:0-10276 GCA_041483795.1 Sulfurifustaceae bacterium | reverse complement strand
GAAAGCGGCAATCAACGGTGTGCTCAATCTCTCGGTGCTCGACGGCTGGTGGAGCGAGGGTTACAACGGCGAGAACGGTTGGGCCATCACACCGCACGGGCCCCAGTACGATCCCGCTTATCGCGATCGCGAGGAAGGCGAGGAACTGCTTGAACTCATGGAAAAACAGATCATTCCGCTTTACTACGACCGCGATGGCTACGGCTACTCCGAAGGATGGGTGAAGCTCTCGAAGGCGTCCATGAAATCCATCCTGCCGCGCTTCAATTCACAGCGCATGGTGATGGATTACGCCACCCGCTACTACGCCGCGGCGCGTCAGCAGCGACTGGTGCTCGCGGGCAACGACTTCGGGCGCGCACGCGAGCTGGCCGCGTGGCGCAAAAAAATCGCGCGCACCTGGCCGCAGGTACGGCTGCGCCGTCTCGATTCTCCGCCGGCACAAATCGCCGCCGGTCAGGCGCTGTCATTGCGCGTGGCGACCTTTCTCGACGGACTCGAACCGGACGACGTGCTGGTCGAATGTCTGGTGGGAACGGAAGCGGAATCCGGCGAGCTGCGCGTGCAGGACCAACACATATTCAAAGCGGTCGAGAGCAAGGAGGCCGGTGAAACCGTTTTCGCGCTCGACCTCGCGCCGCGCCTGCCGGGATTGCAGTACTACAAAATCCGCATGTACCCCTTCCACCCCGCGCTTGCACACCGGTTGGAAGCCGGGTACATGATCTGGTTGTGAGATCGAAATGGAATGCACGTTTTCAGCGATGCGGCGACACTAGCCGCACCGCTGAAGCGAGGCCGAATTACTGAAGCAGAGTTACTAAAACTGCGTGACGACGCCGTTTACCACGACGGGCGTCGCCCACCACCACCGCGCGGTCCGCCGCCACCGCCACCGCCGCCAAAACCGCCGCGACCGCGACCGCCGCCGCCACCACCACCGCCAAAACCGCCGCCGCCCGGTCCGCGTTCGGTCTTCGGGCGCGCCTCGTTCACATTCAGGTTGCGGCCCTTGAGTTCTTTTTGATTCATGCCGTTGATCGCGGCCTGCGCCTCGGCCTTGGACGCCATCTCGACGAAGCCGAAACCGCGCGGCTCGCCGGTGAACTTGTCGCGCAGAATGCTGACTTTGTCTACTTGCCCATAGGCAGCGAATGCGGCACGCAACTCCTCTTCCGTAACATCGCGCGACAGATTACCAACAAAAATATTCATTACTCATCTCCTGAATGGTGGGGAACAGAACGGACGCAGCATCCCTCGGGGCTTTGGCAAAGTACGTCTGCCGGGAACCCGGAGGGTTGGTGGACCGCGTTCGCCGCACACTATACGCCGCAAAAAGGGCGCTGGCGACAAATACGCGGTCTCCCAATAGAACCCGCGCCCTTACCCCAATCTAGCCCAGCAACGGGCCACCGCTGCGACGCGAGAAATCCCCGCGATCGCGGCGTTGCGGCTGCTGACGGTGGCTCGATTCACCCCGCTCGGCATGCCGGGTGTTGCCGTTACCGTGCCCCGCGCCCTGTCCCGGACCGTGCCCATGGCTAGTATGCTTGGCGCCGTAATGTGACGGCTTGTTGGAACCGGCATTGCGGTGATGCGAATTCTGCGATGGCTTTTGGTGCCGGTGCTGCGATGGTTTTTGGTGGCGCTCTTCCGACCGCGGCCGGTCGTACCCTCGATCCCGGCTCGACGCCGGCTTCGGCTCGAGGCCTTCGATCACCTGCGCCGGGATAGGCTGCCTGGTGTAGCGCTCGATGTCGCGTAGTTGGTGCCGATCCTCCGGACCCGCAAATGAAATCGCGATGCCTTTGGCCCCGGCACGGCCGGTGCGACCGATGCGATGCACATAGTCTTCCGGATTCTTCGGCAAGTCGTAGTTGAACACATGCGTGATGCCGGTGACATCGAGACCGCGCGCGGCAACGTCGGTCGCGACCAACACCCGCACTTGACCTGTGCGCAGGCTTTGAAGCGCGCGGTTGCGCTGGTTTTGGTTCAAGTTGCCATGCAACGCCGTGGCCGGATGGCCCTGCGCATGCAGCCGCTTCGCCAGCCGGTCGGCGCCGCGCTTGGTGGCGGTGAACACGAGGGCCTTCTCAACTTTCACGTCTTCCAGCAAATGTGCGAGCAGATTGTGCTTGTGCTCGCCACCGTCCACGTGATGCAGACGCTGCTCGATGCTCTCGTGACGTTGCTGCACGGTGGTAATCTGGATGCGCTTGGGATTTTTCAGTATGCGGCTGGTGAGCTTGGCCACGTCGCCTTCCAGAGTGGCGGAGAACAGCAAGGTCTGCCGACTCGCGGGCGTGGCCGCGACAATTTTCTCGACCGCGTGGATAAAGCCCATGTCGAGCATGCGATCGGCCTCATCCAGCACCAGCACTTCCAGGCGCGAGTAGTCCACGCGCCCGCTCTGCATATGGTCGAGCAGACGTCCGGGTGTCGCGACGAGGATATCGACCGGTTGCGACAGCAGTCGCATCTGCGGCGGGTAGGCCACGCCCCCGACGATGCTGCCGATGCGAAACCGCAGATGCTTGCCGTATCTCGCGGCGGCTTCGGTCACTTGATTCGCGAGTTCGCGCGTCGGTGTCAACACCAGCACGCGTGGACCGCGCGAGGAGACGGTAGACGGCGTGGTCAGGCGCTGCAGCGTCGGCAGCACGAACGCGGCCGTCTTGCCGGTACCGGTCTGGGCCGAGGCCACGAGGTCGTGGCCCGCGAGCGCCTGCGGAATCGCCTGCGCCTGGATCGGCGTCGGCACGGTATAGCCGCTCTCGACGACCGCTTTAAGAATCGAAGGGTGTAAAGCTAGTTTTTCAAAAGTCACAATGTTTCCTTGAATATCGAACGGGCGCTTCCCAAGCCCCTGCGCGTCCAATAAGGACGAGGGTTAAGGGGGATCAAGAAGCCCCAGGTTAAAAACCGCCAAATAAATTCCGAGCGGCCATTACCTGTATTCAAGGGACTTGAATCAAGGTAATCGCAGCAACAAAACCGATGGCGCACCAACATCGTCGCCAACCGTTTTATCGCTGAAATTCCAGAGAAAGGTCTGAAACCAGAAGGAGGGTTAGAGAGCGATGAACTTGCAGTGAAAGCAGATATTTCTGTCTGAATTACACCGCTGAGTCAGCAGCATACAGCATAACCTCCGCTATTGCCAGGATAATATTGATTCCTAACCTGAGCTGCGCAGGGTTCTCGGTAAGCGCCGCGACGACACAGGCTGGCCCGTTCCGCCGCAGTCGGCATGTGCCAATGCGTCACCTGCCCTTTTAGCGCAACGCCGCATCCGTAAAGAAGATGACAACGATCCCGAGCGTGATCAGCGCAAATTGCTGCATCGTGGCGCTCAGTTCGGGGCGTTTGTGCAGTCCGGGAATGAGATCCGCCACCGCGATGTAGATGAAGCTCGATGCCGCGATCGCCAACACGTAGGGAACGGCCGCGTGCGCCAGCCAAAGCGAGAAATAAGCGACGATGCCACCCAGGATCGTGGTGAGGCTCGAGAGCACGTTATACCAAAGCGCCTTGCCGCGACTGTAGCCGCTGTGCAGCAACACCGCAAAATCGCCGACCTCCTGCGGAATCTCGTGCGCAATGACGGCCACGCTGGTCATCACGCCCAGGTGGATGTCCGTCAGAAACGCCGCCGCGATCAGCACTCCGTCCACCATGTTGTGGACACCGTCTCCGATCAGGATCAGCGTTCCAGCCGACATCTTGCGCGCATGTTCCATATCCGGAACGTGCGCCTCACAATCGTCCGTATGGCAATGACGCCAAAGCACCATTTTTTCCAGTAGAAAAAAACCGAGCAATCCCAACAGCACTACGAGTGCGACCTTTTGCGCACCTCCGACGCCGGATGCCTCAAGCGCTTCCGGAAGCAACCCGAGAAACGCCGCGCCGAGCAGCGCACCGACAGCGAAGCTCACGAACGACGGCAGCAACCGTATGCGCAACAATTCAGGCAACAGCAGGAAAGCGCCAGCGGCGAGAACGCTGAGCACACCGCCGAGCGCGGTGAAGACAATAATCCAGATAATTAGGAAATCCATGCAAAGGTTATTGCCGTTCTTGAAAGGACGACATCATACCGCATCGGTCAGGTCCGGCAGCGTCCGATCAAAGAGCCGCTACTCGATCCAGATAAGGGACGCCATGCGTCCGCAAACTCCGTCGCGCCGATAGGAAAAGAAGCTGTCCCGTTCCCGGCACGTACAGCGATCATCGAAGGCGATCTCTGTCACCCCGAGCGCACGTAGCCGCCACTCGGCCAGTTCGTACAAATCGGCGAGCCAGTGACCACTACCGCGCGGAAGAAACGCCAGCGCCGCCGCTGGATTCTGGCGTTCGAAGACCTCGCGTACCTCGTCACCGACTTCGTAAGAACCCGGGCCGATCGCCGGCCCCAAATACGCAAGCAACTCTTCTCCCGGCATCGCCAGCGCCTGCACGCCGGCCTCGATGACCCCCGCCGCCAGGCCGCGCCAACCGGCGTGCAGCAACGCCACCTTTTTTCCTCCGCGATCGCATAAAAATACCGGTAGACAGTCCGCGGCGAGAACGGCGCACACCACCCCGCGCCGATCCGTCCATGCCCCATCCGCCGACACGCCCGAGTTCGCCTGCGCCGCATTCACGACGTCGACGCCGTGCACCTGTTTCATCCATACAGGCTCCGCAGGAAGTTTCAGCGCCCCGCGCAGCAACACACGATTCTTACGAACCGCTTCCGGATCGTCGCCGACGTGATCGCCGAGATTGAACGATTCGTATCCTCCGACGCTCGCGCCTCCGGCGCGAGTCGTGGTGATCGCTCTGACGTTTCTTGGCGCCGACCAACGGGCCGGAACAAATTGGAGGTTGTGGTTCATTTAGTCGAATCGACTTCGGCAATGTTCGTAAAAAAAAGCGCGGGCGCTCCGCCCCAACATTATATCGAGCGCGCTGCGCGCGATGTGTCGAGATAATAAATTTACTTGTGGGTGGCTGACCCACGGCAGGTGACTTTTTTCTTGCTTGCCCAAGAAAAAATGTCACCAAAAAAGAAGGGCACCCGAATGGCGCGAAGACTCCCTCGCATCCGCGGCTTTGGGACCCGCGCTGCCCCGACGCGACATCCTGTCGCGCGGGTCAGGCGCAGGCATCCATGCCTGCGCCCCTTTCAGGGCGCTCACCTGAGGTTTCCCCACTTTCCTCGATGACAATTCAGCGCTTTACGCGATAATCGCCGTTCAAAAACCGTGCGTGCATGGCGAGCTTTTTAGTTCCTTCAGGTTCGCCAACCATGAAGGAGTCTCACCATGCACGCGGTCAGAGTATTGCAGAAGTGCTTGTCGGGTGTCTTTGCCTCGATGCATGCTGCACGTGCGCGCGTGCTGCTCGGTGCCGTGGCCGCACTGTTGCTCGGGCGGCGTCTCATTCTGATGGATCTCGCACGCGCCTGGCCCGGGGCGCAGTATGTCCGAGCACCGCTAAAGCGCCTCGATCGGCTGCTTTCCAATCGGCGTTTGGCGCAAGAAGCCAAGCCGCTCTATGCGGCGATGGCGCACTGGTTGATCCATCATCAACCCCGCCCCGTGATCATCGTCGATTGGTCGGAGCTTAAAGCGAATGGGAGTCTGCATCTGCTGCGGGCCGCCATTCCCATCGGCGGTCGCACCCTCACCGTGTTCGAGGCGATTTATCCCGAGCGCAAGAAGAATTCCCCGCCCGTGGAGCGGCAATTTCTGCGCCGACTAAAGACGCTACTGCCCGCTCACGTTAAACCGATCATCGTGACCGACGCCGGCTTTCGGGGGCCCTGGTTCCGGGCGGTCACCGAACTGGGGTGGGACTATATCGGACGGCTTCGCCACCGCACGGGCGTGAAACTCACGCCAGACGATGCCTGGATACCCAATCGGTCGCTGCATGCGAAGGCAAGCCAAGCGCCCAAACGCTTTGCCCACGCGTGCATCGTGAAGGAGCGGCCGTGGTCCTGCGACCTCGTGTTGGTTCGTCGGCCTCGATGCGGCCGTACGCTCCTCCCGCCCCGTGGCCGACGTTCGCTCGACCGACGACCTGTAAAGGCCGAGCAGGCGAACCGCGAGCCGTGGCTGCTCGCCACGTCCTTGACCTCCTTCAGCGATCGACAGATCGTGGCGCTCTACGTCAAGCGCATGCAGATCGAGGAGAGCTTTCGCGATTTGAAGTGCGATCGCTTCGGTTGCGCCTTTCATTACAGTCAGACCCGCTCGGTCGAACGGCTCGCCATTTTGTTACTGCTGCACGCGCTTGCCACCTTCCTTGCCTGGCTCACCGCCTTGGCAGCCGATACCCCACACGCCGTGCGCTACGGCGGGGTCGTCTCGCGCCGATCACGGCGACACTACTCCTTGCTTCGTATCGGATGGGAAATACTGCGCCAACGATGGACACCGATCTCGCTCGCTGCCCTGCAAAACAGCTTCACGCATCCCCCTCGATGGTGGCGACAGGAAATGGAACTGCCGGAGTGAATTGTGGGGAAACCTCAGGATGTGACCCCCAACAAATTAAAAACGGATTTCTGCGATTTCCCTGCCTTATTGCAACAAGTCCTGAAACCCCGTGGTTTCGAAGAACCTAAAGGTTTACAGGCAATATTAATGCCAGTCGAAAATCTGCGGGGAGCGGCCTGCACAGCGGCGCGTCGGTGACGCTGGCCGGCAGGGCGGCAGGAACGAATCAGGGTCCGGTCTATACGAGACCATCTATTTCGGCGGCAATGACGTTACGAAGTTTTCGCATAGCGTGACCCAATGGCGAAGGTCGTCGTCTGATTCGAATCCAGCAGGATCTACGTAAATAAAGCCGTTCATGGGTTTGCCGGTGAAATCCATCTCTCGTGCGTGCGTCTGCGTTAGTGCTTTCTCATACTGATCCGGCCCTACTCGCGCCATCAAGGTGTCACCGACAACGCCACAACACATGTGACCCGTAACCATGAACGCTATCCCACCGAACATCTTCTTCTCTTTTACGTCACGTCGATCGGCGAAGATTTCCCGCAATCTCTCTACCACCCCTTCGTCGTAAGCCATATTCCTTCTCCCAGTCTCGTAGATCTGAGTCAGCGTGGTTCAACGGGTTAGAGTACTTGAAGCGCCGGGAAACTGCGTTCAAGCGTGCACTGAATTCCACTGAGTTATCGCTTGCTCTGCAATTCCTTCCAAATCAGCTCGACGAACTTTGCCGGCGGAAGAAAACCCTTGCCCCACACGTCGTCGAATTCAGCCGTGGGCTTTGAGGCGAGCACCTGTTCCAAAGTCTTGCCATCTTTGACCTGCGAGCGGATGCGATTGGAGACGGTCGAGAGCATATCGCGGTAAGCCTGCAGGTCTGTCTTGGTACCGAGCGGTCCGTGGCCAGGGATGATCTTGGCGTCGTTGTTGGCAACGCTCAGCACGCCGTCCACAGCGGCAATCATGCCATCGACACTGCCACCGCTTGACAGATCGATGAATGGATAGAGTTTGTTGAAAAACGTGTCCCCCATGTGAATCACATTGCTCTTCTTGAACTGCACAATCGCATCGCCATCGGTATGCGCTGGCGGAACATGGTAGACATATACCTCATCGCCGTTGATATGAAACGTAACGTCAGTCGTGAAGGTAACGATGGGCAACGCCTGCTTGGCCGATGGCGGTGATTTCATTCCGAAGAATTCGTTGAACTGATCGGTTGACATGCGTTTACGCACATTCTCGTGCGCGAAGATCAGCGCACCGCCTTTGCCCAAGTTCTCGTTGCCACCGGTGTGGTCAAAGTGCCAATGTGTGTTGAGCACGAACTTAACCGGTTTGTTAGTGAGCTTGGCAACGGCGGCCTTGATCTTCGGCGTGAGCGGCGCGAACTGATCGTCGATCACGAACACCGCATCCTCACCCACGGAAAGTCCAATGTTACCGCCCGATCCGGTGAGCATGTAGACGGCGTTGGAAAGCTTCTCCGTGTTGATCTGAACCTTGGAGAGATCCTCTTGTTGCGCGAAAGCAGACGTCGCAAAAAGCGATGCAACTCCAAGAAAGAGGTAGCTAGCAAAATGTTTCTTCATTTGCGATTGGCCTTGATAAGGGAGTGCCATTCTCACGGGGACGTACGACCGACGCCAATTGAGCTCGTCGGCTACGCGTTTCGGCGATCGGGCTAGCGGCGGCGATGCGCTGCTTTGATTCAGCGACGCGCAGTGTCTCGGACGGGGCACTGGCGGGTTCTTCCCGCGCAAGTACGAAAGTTCAGCGAAGCTTACTGACTACTAGCGGAAGAAGATCAGGTACACGAAAACCGCGAGCAGAACCAAAAGAATTATATAATTCTTTGGCTTGCTGTCCTTCACAACGAGCTTTGCCATGTCGTCCTCTCCTTGGTTGCATCACGAATATAATATAGTCCATAGGAAACGAAGAAATCGAGTCGGAGCCAATATCACGCGCCAACCGAGCGGTGAAAGTACTTGAAACGCGGGGAAACTGCATACGATTCTTGCAGATACTGAAACATCCCTGTGCCGTGCCCTAGTCGCCCGACGGCGTGATAGCCCACGCTCCGCTCCATCCTGTGAATTATTAGTTGACAGTCCAAGAAACGGCAGGGCAAAATTCAAATTGTGTGCAGCTTCGGCTGAGTGCAAAAAATGTCAGGAATCTTGATGGATCTGCGCATAACGTAGGATACTCGGCACGTTGACGGCGTCGGGCAAGCCAGGGACGGGTAGGTATGGCGGAGGACTTGAATACGTTCGGGGCGGCGCTCGATAACGAGCGCGCGCGTACTGCAATGGGCCTCGGCCTCATCCGTGTGGGAATCGTGGCCGCGGGGCTGGTGTCGGCATTGCTGGTCGGTCGTCCTGCGGAGATCTTGGCGATCTTCGCGATCTACCTTGGTGCCAGCGTGGTACTCCTCGCCGCGTTCAAGGCAAACCGGCGGCTCCTCCGGCTCGCATGGTTCGCCGTACCGCTGTTGGACATCCCGATGGTTCTCCTCCTGCGCTGGCAGTACGTCTTGTTAGCACCCAGGCCCGACATTCAGCTGGCTATGACCGTCGGCGTCTTGCTGCTACTGGTGATCGTAGCGCACGCATCGCTGCGGCCAAGTGTCATCGCGGTCTCCTTCGTCATCGCCTGGTCGCTCTCCGCCTGGCTGATGGTGACGGCGGGTGCGCTGCCGGAGATCGGTCAGGCGACCATCATGTTGAGTTGTGGTGCTGGCGTTCTGATATACACGACGACACGCACGCTGGCCACGATCCAGGAGTTGGCGCGCCATCAGGTGCAGCGCGAGCGCCTGATGCGTTACTTCTCGCCCGCCGTCGCCACCCGGCTTGCACTCCGGCCGGGGATTACCGCGGGCGAGCGGCGCGAGATCACCGTCCTGTTCGCCGACCTGCGCGGTTTCACCGCGATATCCGAGCGCATGGATCCGGAGGGGGTCGTGGCGCTCCTTAATGAGTATCACCAGACCATGGTGGCCGTCCTGTTTGAATACGGCGGCACCCTGGACAAGTTCACCGGCGATGGGTTTATGGCCTACTTCGGCGCGCCGGATGCTAACCCCGGGCACGCTCGGGACGCCGTGGCCTGTGCGCTCGCCATGCAAGAGGCACTGGTTGCGCTGAACACCAGCCGCGCAATGCGCGCCGAGGCGATGCTCGCGATGGGGATTGGCCTTCACTCCGGGCTCGCAGTGATAGGAGATATCGGTTCCGAGCGAAGACTGGAGTACACCGCCGTCGGCGATACCGTGAACGTTTCCTCTCGTGTCGAGGCGCTCACGAAGCAGTTCAATACCCCAGTGCTGGCCACGGCGGCGACCCGCCGGCTCACGGACGATGCGTTTGCCTGGACCCCGATGCTCGCCGCGAAGGTTATCGGCAAACACGAGCCCATCGTGACGTACGCGCCGGCCCGGCCCGTTCTGACGAGGAAATCGGAGGAAATTGGGGTTACCTCAGAGTAGTTTTTTCAAACGCGTCGGGCGAACTTATAGTCCGGTCTTGAGTTATCAGTATTCTCTCTCAACAATTGAAGCTCGATCGGAGGATTTGAAACGCGGGGAAACTGCCAACGATTCTCACGGGTACCGCGAGCCCGGCCCTCGTTGCCCGACGGCACGGCCGCGCCGTCACGTCACCAAAAAGTGCTCGCGGTAGTACTTCAATTCCTCGATGGACTCGCGGATGTCGTCGAGGGCTTTGTGGGTATTTTTCTTTTGCAAACCGTTGGCAAGCGCGGGTTTCCAG
>JBGPGJ010000035.1:0-10393 GCA_041483795.1 Sulfurifustaceae bacterium | reverse complement strand
GCTGAATTCATGCTGCATCCGGTGCAATTCGATGTCATCGTAATCGGCGGCGGCCACGCCGGTACCGAGGCCGCCGCCGCCGCCGCGCGCATGGGTTGCCGCACGCTGCTGTTGACGCAAAACATCGAGACCATCGGCCAGATGTCGTGCAATCCGGCGATCGGCGGCATCGGCAAGGGTCATCTCGTTAAAGAGATCGATGCGCTCGGCGGTGTGATGGCGCACGCCACCGACCGCGCCGGCATTCAGTTTCGGATTCTCAATGCGCGCAAGGGCCCGGCAGTGCGCGCCACACGCGCCCAGGCCGACCGCGCGCTGTACAAACAGGCGGTGCGCACGATGCTCGAAAACCAGCCCAACCTCACGTTGTTTCAGCAAGCGGTCGAGGATCTGGTTATCGAAGGCCAGCGCGTCACGGGTGTCGTGACCGCGATGGGCCTTGAATTCCGCGCGCGCGCCGTGGTGCTCACGACCGGCACTTTCCTCGGCGGACGCATCCACATCGGGCTCTCCAACTATCAAGGTGGGCGCGCGGGTGATCCGCCGTCCAACGCCCTGGCCGCACGGCTGCGCGAGCTGCCGTTTCAGGTCGGGCGCTTGAAGACCGGCACGCCGCCGCGTCTTGACGGTCGCACGCTGGATTGCTCGGTGATGGAAGCGCAGCCTGGCGATACACCGACGCCGGTGTTCTCATTCATGGGATCGCGCGACGAACATCCGCGCCAGCTGAGCTGCTTCATTACCTATACCAATGCACGCACGCACGACGTTATCCGCGACGGCCTTGATCGCTCGCCGATGTATACCGGAGCGATTGAAGGCGTGGGCCCGCGTTACTGCCCGTCGGTCGAGGACAAAATCGTGCGTTTCGCCGACAAGGAGCGGCATCAGATTTTCGTCGAACCCGAAGGACTCCACACCCAAGAGGTTTATCCGAACGGCATCTCGACCAGTCTACCGTTCGATGTGCAATGGGATCTGGTGCGTTCGATCAAGGGCTTCGAGAACGCGGTCATCACGCGCCCGGGCTATGCGATCGAATACGACTATTTCGATCCGCGCGATTTGAAGCCGACGTTCGAGACCAAGGCGATTTGCGGATTGTTCTTCGCCGGTCAAATCAACGGCACGACCGGCTATGAAGAAGCGGGCGCGCAAGGGTTGCTCGCCGGCATCAACGCCGCGCTGCAAGTGCAAGAGCGCGAGCCGTGGTGGCCGCGGCGTCAGGAGGCCTATCTTGGCGTGATGTTGGACGATCTCATCACGCGCGGCGTAACCGAACCCTATCGTATGTTCACGTCGCGCGCCGAGTATCGCCTGTCGCTGCGCGAAGACAATGCCGATCTGCGTCTCACCGAAACCGGGCGCAAACTCGGTTTGGTGAGCGATGGGCGTTGGCAGCGCTATTCTGAAAAGCGCGAGGCGGTTGAGCGTGAGCGCGGACGACTCGAGCGCACTTGGCTGAAACCGCAAGCGCTGCCTGAAGCAGACGCGCTACGCGTGCTTGGTCAGCCGCTGGTGCGCGAGGCGACGCTAATGGAATTGCTGCGCCGGCCCGAGGTAGGTTACGAAATACTGATGTCGCTTCCTGGCGCGGGACACGCCGTATTTGACCTGGAGGTCGCGCAGCAGGTGGAGATTCAGGCCAAGTATGCCGGCTATATCGAGCGCCAGGCCGATGAAATCGAGCGCGGCCGCCGGCACGAAGAAGCACGCCTGCCCACGGACTTCGATTACACCAATGTGCGCGGTCTTTCGGTTGAAGTCCGCCAGAAACTCTCAAAACACCGGCCGGCGACTCTTGGCGAAGCGTCACGGATTTCAGGTATTACCCCGGCCGCGATTTCGCTATTATTGGTGCACCTGAAACGCCGCATGGGGTGAGGCGTGAAGCGTAAGGTGTTAGGTGCAGGAGCCCGCGGAGTTTTGCCCCCTCCTTACGCGTCACTCCTTACCCCTCACTGACTTAGGGCTGCTACACTTCTGAACAACCGTCGCCCTGGAGGGAATCTATGTCCAGTACCACCTTGGAAGTGATGCGTCTTTTGGTCGTCGTCCTTATCGCCGGTAACGTGTTGGCGCTTGCCGCCGGTTTGTCGCTGTTGATTGCGCCGCGACAGGTGGCCCAGTGGCTCGGGTTGAGTTCGGCCCATCCGCTATCGGTTCGGCGCTTGACGAAGTCGCTCGAGAAGCCGCGCGACAGCGAGCAGGCGATGCTGCGTTACCCGCGCGTGCTCGGCGGCGCCTTGCTCGCGGGCGGGATTTTCGTTCTCATCAAGTGGATCGTTTTCCTCGCCTCGCTCAGTGTCGCTGACGGCGGGCGCATGCTTGTACGCTTATTCCCGGGCAGCGCATGGTCCGCGCCCACATGGGAATCGCTGTGGGTGACATTGCTGGTGATGGTTCTGGTCGGCGCCGTGCTCGCGATCCTCGTGGGCGGTCTCGCGCTCGTACGCGTTCAGACGCTCAAGCACTTCTCGAGTTTCGCGAATCGTTGGGTTTCAACGCGCCAGGCCGCCAAGCCGATCTCGCGGCCGTACTACGGTATCGATCGGTTAGTGGCCGAGCACCCGCAAGTTTGGGGGGGTGTCATCACGTTGCTCTCGATTTACACGCTGGCAATGATCGCCTGGTTCGCCCGCGGGTTGATTCACTAACAAGCTGCGGATTAATTCTCCAAAGGTATTTTTCTCACTGCGAAGACGAAAGTCCGAGGTACGCTTGCGTGCTACGCAGTCCTGCTGCGCACGCAAGTCCAGCGCGCACATCCTTGTGCGCCCGTTCACCGGGCAAACCTTCATTGCTGCGCAATCCCGCTTCGCTTGAAGTCCAGCCGCGCCATTCATGGCGCGGCGTTCGCGGCTCCCGTTCCCGCCGCTCACCCACCGGACCGTTTGCTAGATCTGGTTCACCCGTGGCGTACCCGCTCGCCGGGACGCTGGTCTACAAACAAGCGTCTGCTTCCGGCGCGTCTTTGCGGTGAATAACCATTAAATCGGAGGTTCCCTAGTATTGCCTTGGCGCAGCCGGTTGCGGTTGTCCCGCCGGCGGGGTCGCAGGTGCTGCGGCCGGTTGTGCCGGCGCTCCGTAAGTTAGGGTCTGCACCGCTAGCGTGGCGCCGGCACCGTCCACTACCGACACCTTCCATTCCCCGGTCCAGCTCGGGTCGAATGTCTTGCTCGACCACACTCGCCAACGCTCGCTGCCGACATCGAACGCTTGTTCGTACATGACCTTACCGTTGTATTCCCAGCGGTGTGTGATGCGCGCGCCGGCGAGATTCTTCAGCTCGGAGTAGAAATAAACCTGGGTTTTCCCACTCTCCAGGTTGGTCAGGTTGTCCACCGGTTCGCGATCCTGAACGCCGATCGTAAACTGCGCGCGCGCGACGGTGCCGGTGACGGCGGGTGTCGGTGCAGCGTCGGGGATTGGCGCCGTTGGTGTCGAAGCCGGCGCTTCCACGGCCACGACCGTGACGGGGAATAACGCAAACGCAATGATTGCAGTGATGACTCGCATAAATTCTCCTTAGTGGATTGTCTGGGTTTAGCGGCCACAGCTTATTACCGTCGCTGCTGCCCAGCGAAAATTGCCCGGATGGAAGGTGTATGCAAGGCGATGAAACGCGCCGATCCGCGCAAGCCCCGAACGGGAGACAGCGCGGTGGGATGCGGTAAGATGCACGATGTGCCCGGCCGCGAGTGAGTTTTCGATGGAGCAAGGGAGGACATGAAACTCGATACCCTGTTGAACCGTGGCCTGAAGGCGATGGGCGTCGCCCTGCCGCCGCTGACCCAGGCGCGTCTGGTGGTTTTTGTACAGCTGCTCGAGAAGTGGAACCGCCAGTACAACCTGACGGCGGTGCGCGATCCCGCGCAGATGGTAATGCGCCACCTGCTCGACAGCCTTTCGGTGCTGCCCTATCTCATAGGCCTGCGCGTGCTCGACATCGGTACCGGTTCGGGATTGCCCGGCATTCCGCTGGCACTGGCGCGCCCGGATCTCGCGTTTACCTTGCTCGATAGCAATGCCAAGAAGCTTACGTTCGTGCGCCAGGCGCTGCATGAACTCGGTATTGCCAATGTCACCGTGGCCCAGGCGCGCGCGGAAAAATTCCATCCCGAGGAAAAATTCGATACCCTGATCGCACGCGCCTTCGCATCGCTGTCCGAAATACTCGCCGTGAGCGCGCATTTGTGCGCGCCGGGCGGACGCCTACTCGCGATGAAGGGGGTATTCCCCCAGGAAGAACTGGCCGCGATCGGCGCCAATTACCGCGTCGAGATCAAGGCGCTCACGGTGCCGGGGCTCGACGCCGAGCGCCACCTCGTGATACTCGAACCGCGTTGAGGCAAAATCGGTGCCGCATGGGCAAAGTCCTGGCAATTACGAATCAGAAAGGCGGGGTCGGTAAGACCACCACTAGTATCAACCTTGCGGCATCGCTGGCGAAGACCAAGCGCCGTGTGCTGCTCGTGGACCTCGATCCGCAAGGCAACGCCACCATGGGTAGCGGCGTCAACAAGGAGGCGTGTGCGATCAGTACCTATGAAGCATTGATCGGCACCGAGACCATTGAGGCCGCGCGCCTGACCACCGAGAGCGGCTACGACTTGGTGCCATCGAACTCACGCCTGTCGGGCGCGGAGGTGGAGTTAATCGAGCTCGACCGGCGCGAGCGGCGTCTGCGCACGGCGCTCGAGGGCGTACGCAACCAGTATGATTTTATCTTGCTCGATTGCCCGCCGGCGCTGAACCTGCTCACGGTGAACGCACTCGTGGCGGCGCAGGCAGTGCTGATTCCGATGCAATGCGAGTACTATGCGCTCGAAGGACTTACGGCGTTGCTCAACACCATTCGCAAGGTGCGTGAGGCCTTCAATCCTTCGCTTCAGATCGAGGGCTTGTTGCGCACCATGTTCGACCCGCGCAACAAACTGGATAACGAGGTCTCGGCGCAGTTGAAAGACCATTTCGGCGACAAGCTCTATCGCACCATCATCCCGCGCAACATCCGCCTGGCCGAGGCGCCCTCGCACGGTAAGCCGGTGATTGCCTACGACATGCAGTCGAAGGGCGCGCAGGCGTATCTGGCGCTTGCCGGCGAGATGCTGCGTCGCCAGGAGGAGGCGGTGGCCGCATGATCACGACAACAAAAAAACCGCGTCTCGGGCGTGGGCTCGACGCCCTGCTCGGCGCTTACGAGCCCGGCCACGACAAGGAAGAATTAAGGCAGCTCCCGGTCGATCTGCTACAGCGCGGCAAATACCAGCCACGTACGCATATGGACAAGGTCGCGCTCGAGGAACTCGCGGCCTCCATCAAGGCTCAAGGCGTGGTGCAGCCGATCGTGGTGCGCGCGATCGCGAGCGGCAATTATGAGATCGTCGCCGGCGAGCGCCGCTGGCGCGCCGCGCAGCTCGCTGGTCTCGAGACCGTGCCGGCGGTGGTACGCAGGATCCCGGACGAAGCCGCGATCGCAATCGCGCTGATCGAGAACATCCAGCGCGAAGACCTGAATCCGGTCGAAGAGGCGAACGCGTTGCAGCGGCTGATTGACGAGTTCAGCATGACGCACCAGCGCGTGTCCGAGGCGGTCGGGCGTTCGCGCGCGGCGGTAACGAATTTACTGCGTTTGCTCACGCTGCAAAGCGACGTGCGCCAGTTGCTCGAAAAAGGCCAAATGGACATGGGCCACGCGCGCGCGCTACTCGCGCTCGAAGGCAAGGCCCAGGGTCAGGCCGCGCGCCAGGTGGTGGACCGCGGTTTGTCGGTACGCGAAACCGAAAACCTGGTGCGCCGGCTTTTGGAAAAACCGGCGGCGCGCAAGGGCGCGAAGAGTCATGTGGACCCGGACGTACGTGCGTTGCAACAAAAGCTTTCGGACAAACTTGGGGCCAAGGTGCGCATCCGGCACTCGCGCCGCGGCAAAGGCAAACTTACGATCGAGTTCGGTAACCTCGACCAACTCGACGGTATTCTTGCACACCTACGCTAGGCGAAGTGGAGTAAGCGCCGATGCACTTAACGTGCATCGGCGCCGCCGAACGGGCAGGCTGAAGTTGCCTGCCCTGGGCGGCAACGGGCTGGACTTCGAGCGCAGCAGGACCGTGCAGCGAGAAGTGCGGGCTGTGGAGCATCGCCGAGATTTGGTGACGCCAGGGACGGCAAGCAGCCTTGCGTAACCACGACCCCGCAGTATTCGCTAGCGCGGACGTGCAAACCCGACTAACCTTCTGATCGAGCAAGAGGAGGACGGAGACAGGCCATGAAGAGGACCATGTTGTGGCTGCTGCTGTTAATGGTGCTGCCGGTCGGCGCGGCGCAGGTCGAGGATCCGGTCGGTTTGGAGCAATTGCGCAAGACCGCCGAGAGCGGCAATGTCGAGGCTATGCTCGAGTTGGGCATTCTGTACGAGTACGGTTTTAAGATGCCAGACAACAAGCCGCCCGCGCTGGTTTGGTATCGGCTGGCAGCGGAGGCCGGCAACGCCAAGGCCGGTGCGCGCTACGACGCGCTAAAGGGAAGTATGAATGGGAAGGAAATCGAAGAAGCAAATAAGCTTTACACCGAGCTGTCCGCGACAGTCAGAAAGCCGGCGCCGCGCGCCGAGACGTCGCCCCCGGTCGCCCCCGGCCCACCGGAAGCGCCAACCAGAACGCAAACGGCCCCGAAAGAACCAGCAAAACAAGAAACACCCTCCTCCGCTGCCCAATAGCGATACGCGAAATTACGTTAGAACCGTCGTTCGTCGTTGACCCTGACGATATGGGTCTTTATACTCCGCGCCGCAAAAAAGGCGTGGATTCCCCTTTATACCTTTGCTTGCGTGCGGGTAAAACACGGTTTTTCGCGTGGCCAGTTCAAGCCGGATACAGTGCCGCGGTTGATTATGCAACTGCGCACGGACTCAACTTGACCGGTTTCCAGGGTTAGCGCAAAGGCGGTCCACAAGCGGTGGGACACATGGGCCGGTGGCGGGTAGCGCATTTTTTCGGGCGCCGAGGGGACCGATTTTAAGTTTAAGTGGTTGTGAAAAGTTCTTTCATGCACAAATTGGTTGCCGTCGTCGCGTCTGCCGGGAGCGAAGAATACCGAACCGTGCTTCGCATCCAGAGCAAACCGATCCGGACGGTTCTCGGATGGCAGTTGGCGGCCACGATCGTATTGGCGCTAGGCGCTGGTTTTTTGGCAGGTGTCCACGGCGCACTGTCCGCCGCCCTGGGCGGCATGGTCAGCCTGTGCGCCGGATTGGCTTTCGCCGTTGTGGCTTCGATGAGCAGGGCCAAAACCATGGAGGGTGCGCTGCTTGGCGCGTTGCGCGCCGAGGCAGTCAAGCTTGGCCTAATTGTTTTGCTGCTGTGGCTTGTGTTCGCGCAGTACCGGGACATCGTCGCGCTTGCGTTTCTCGGAGCGTTTACCGTGACGGTACTGATTTTCGCGATGGCGTTTTTTGTGCGCGACGTGTAGTTCGAGACATGGTGTAAGCGATGAGTGCCGGTGATCAACTCACTCCGACCGAATATATCAATCATCACCTCACGAACATGACCGGGTCGGTCGGTGAGGGCTCCTTCTGGACCCTGCATATCGATACACTGGTGGTGTCGGTGTTGCTCGGCGTGATCGGAATCGGTTTTTTTTGGTGGGTGGTGCGTAGCGCTAGCGCGGGTGTGCCCAACAAGCGCCAGGCTTTTGTCGAGCTCGCCGTGGAGTTCGTAGACGATCAGGTCAAGAGTCTATTCCACGGCGACCGTCGTAAATTCGTCGCCCCGGCGGCGCTCACGGTGTTCGTATGGGTGTTGCTGATGAACGCCATGGATTTCCTGCCCGTGGATATTATGGCGTGGATTTACGAAAACGTTTTCCATCTGCATAACTGGCGTAGCGTTCCCACCGCCGACGTCAACACCACCTTTGCGCTCGCGCTTTCGGTATGGCTGCTGATGATTTTTTTCAGTATCCAGGTAAAGGGGCTCGGCGGTTTCATACATGAGTTGTTCTGCACCCCATTCGGCACCAAGCCGATATGGGCGGCGCCGCCGCTGATGTTGTTTAACCTGTTGTTCAATCTCGTCGAGTACGTTTCCAAGCCGCTGTCGCATTCGTTGCGTCTTTACGGCAACATGTACGCGGGCGAGATCATTTTCCTGCTCTTGGGCCTATGGGCGGCGACCGGTATTGTCGGGACCGTCTTCGGCGCCCTGCTCGGCGTCGCCTGGGCCATCTTCCATATCCTGATCGTGGTGCTGCAGGCGTATATATTCATGATGTTGACCGTTGTGTACCTCGCGATGGCGCACGAGCGCCACTGAGTTTCCCATCAACCCCAATTCTCTTTTCTAAACAATAAAGGAAAGCACAATGGAAAAAATGCAATTTGTGGCGATGATTCAAGCCTACACCAGCATCGGTATCGGTCTTATTATAGGTCTGGGAGCGGCCGGTGCGTGCATCGGTGTGGGTATTATGTGCAGCCGTTTCCTTGAGGGAGCGGCGCGCCAACCCGAACTGATACCGCAGTTGCAAGCCAAGGTATTCCTGTTGCTTGGTCTGATTGACGCCTCGTTCATCATCGGCGTGGGTCTGGCGATGCTGTTCGCTTTCGGCAACCCGCTGCTCGCCGTGGTCCGCTAACCCGAATTAACTGTTCGCCCCCCGCTAAGGGTCGGTTATGAACATCAACCTGACACTGCTATCTCAGGCAGTCGCGTTCGCGATTTTCATCTGGTTCACGGCCAAATTCGTCTGGCCGCCGTTGATGCGCGCCGTGGATGAGCGCCAGAAGCGCATCGCCGACGGTCTGGCCGCCGCCGAACGTGGCCAGCAGGAACTGGAGGCGGCCGGCAAGCGCGTGCAAGCGGAACTCACGAAGGCGCGCGATCGTGTCACTGAAATCATCGCCTCGGCGGAAAAGCGCGACGCGCAAATGCTCGACGAGGCGAAGGTTGCGGCCAAAGCCGAGGCCGACCGCATCGTCGCCGCGGCCAAGGCCGAGATCGTGCAGCAGGTGGCGCGCGCGAAAGAGGGCCTGCGCGAGCAGGTTGCCGCACTCGCCGTCGCCGGCGCCGAAAAGATCTTGCGCCGGGAGGTCAACGCCCAGGTCCACGCCGATCTGCTCAACCAGCTGAAGCGGGAAATATAGATCCATCCATGGCCGAGATCGCCACCATTGCCAGACCCTACGCCGAGGCCGTGTTCGGCCTAGCCGACCAGGCTGGCACGCTCGCGAAATGGTCGCAGGCGCTTGCCGCGATGACGCAGGTGGCTTCGCACCCAGAGGTGAGGGCCTGCATCGCCAATCCCAATCTCGGTGTTGAACAGCTCTACGGTCTGTTCGTGTCGCTGTGCCAGGCCGATCTGCCGATCGAAGCTCAGAATTTCGTACGCGTGCTGATTGCGAACGACCGCCTCCTGCTGTTGCCGCAGATTCACGCGCAGTTCGTAGAACTCAAGAACGAACGTGAGGGTGTGGTCGAGGCGGAGATACGCACGGCCTTCCCGATGGACGACGCCCAACTTAAAGCCATCGTGGTTGACTTGGAGCGGCGCTTCCAGCGCAAGATGCAACCGCGTGTCACGGTAGACCGGGAACTGATCGGCGGCGTGCGCATCGCTGTTGGCGACGAAGTCGTTGACGGCTCGGTACGAGGCCGGCTCGAAGAAATGGCCGCGGTATTGAAGAGTTAGAACGGTAATCAGGAGCGATCATGCAACAGCTCAGCCCATCCGAAATCAGCGAACTTATCCGCGCGAAGATCCAGAATCTGGCGCTGTCCGCGGACGTACGCACGCAGGGGACGGTAGTGACCGTCACCGACGGCATCTGCCGCATTCACGGGCTGTCCGACGTGATGCAGGGGGAGATGCTCGAATTCCCGAAGAACACCTTCGGCCTCGCGCTCAACTTGGAGCGCGACTCGGTCGGCTGCGTAATTCTGGGCGAGTACGAGCACACCACCGAGGGCGACACGGTCAAGTGCACCGGCCGCATTCTCGAGGTGCCCGTCGGCCCCGAGCTGCTCGGGCGCGTCGTGAACTCGCTCGGCGAGCCGATCGACGGCAAGGGGCCGATCGCCGCCAAGCTCACCGACGTGATCGAGAAGGTCGCCCCGGGCGTGATCTGGCGCAAATCCGTGTCGCAGCCGGTGCAAACGGGCTTGAAGGCGATCGACGCCATGGTGCCGATCGGCCGCGGGCAGCGCGAGCTGATCATCGGCGACCGCCAGACCGGCAAGACCGCGGTGGCGATCGACACGATCATCAACCAGAAGGGCAAGGACCTGATCTGCGTCTACGTCGCCATCGGCCAGAAGGCCTCGACCATCGTCAACGTGGTGCGCAAGCTCGAAGAGCACGGCGCCATGGCGTATACAATCGTGGTCGCCTCCTC
>JBGPGJ010000034.1:0-10647 GCA_041483795.1 Sulfurifustaceae bacterium | reverse complement strand
CCGCGATAAGTGCAGAAGGTGTAGTCGTCCTTGTTCATCGCCGCGCCAAAACCCGCGGCTACCGCCTCCTGGCCGAGGGCGAGATGGCTCGTGCCCTTCACCAGGTTTTGCAGGAACAAGTCATAGGCGCGCTTTTCGCAGTAGCGCAGCTCGACCAGCAGCCGATAGAGCAACAACCGCGTCGCCTCGGGGATATCGACTGCCGTCATGCGGTACTTCCTTTCTTCGATGCGGCGTTGCTCAGGGCTTGGCGAATGCCTTGTTGTAGTAACCGAGGTCCGTGTACTTCATCGGGTCGGTGAGCGTTTTTTGCGGCTGGCCGTACTTGCTGCGCAACGCGAGCACGGTTTGCAACCCTTTCACGTTGATAGAGACGTCGCGGGAGATACCACCGGCAAGGAGCGCATCATATGCTTGCTTTGCCAGCGTCGGCGTCATGTCGCGCACGTTGGCGAGCAGCAACGCCTCGGCAATCTCGCGGTTCTTCGGATCGTAAATCCAGTCCACGCCGGCACGGTAACCGCGTATGAAACCGATCAGTGCGGCGTCGTTCTGGCTCGCCCAGGAGCGGCGCGCGATGCCGGCCGAGCCCTGGTAGGCGCCGAGCGACTCGGCGGTGGCGAGCTGATTGAAGCCGCGGTTTTTTGCAAGCAGGTCGAAAGGTGTGCGCAACAATGTGCCTGCATGTTTGCCCGCCAACAGTTCCTTGTAACGGTTGGCTGTACCGCCCGCGCGTTCGTACTTGACGTCCGCGTCGGCGAGCCCGTTGCGCGCCACCAGCTCGCGCAGCACGAACGCGAAGCCGGTCGTCATCGCGTCCACCGACAGCGTCTTGCCCTTCAGATCCTTGAAGCTTTTCACGTCCGAAGCAGCGACCACCGACAAAAAGCCGCTGTCCCCGCCCATGAACGCAAACAGGTCGGGATTCTCCGGTATCTTCGCCTCACCCTGACCCTCCTGGTATGCCACCAGGTTGTCGATGCCGGCGATCGCGAGATCGAAGCGACCGTCGAACAGCCCGGTGATCAAAAACCCCGAGTTGGGCGTGAGCGACAGGTTCACCGTCACGCCGTTCGCCTCGAAAAAGCCCTGGCGCTGCGCCGCCCACAGCGGCAGGTTCCAGCCGCCGTCGAAGACGACCAACCGCACAAGCTTGGGCGCCGACACCGGTGTCGGCGCCTGCGCCAACACCGATCCCGAGGCCATCACAAGGGCGAGCAACAATCCGATTTTCTTCAGCATTCTCCTATCCTCCTGACCGACTGCGTTGTCGTTAAGCGACCGCATTAGCAGCAGCCTCTCAGGCGCTGCGTCGGCCGCCCAGATCACTTTCTGCCACTGCGCCTTGTCGGCGGGCTTGAGCACGAAATCGCGGCTGGCAGTATATCCGCATGTTCCATGTAACATCTACGGGTAAAATCCCTCCTCCACCACGGATACTCTAAAATGATACAGCCGTCTAAACGGGGGTAGGAAGTAGGACATGAATCAGCGACTCGACATACCCGCCGCCGTGGCAATCAAGCTGCCGCCAGCGGCCGCGCCCGAAATTCTCTCCGACGCTGAGCATGCGCAACTCGTCGAGCGCATCAAGCGCCTGCTCAAGAAACAGGATGCCGTGCTCGTGGCGCATTACTACGTGGACGAGGATTTGCAGCGGCTCGCGGAAGAGACGGGCGGTTGTGTGGCGGACTCGCTCGAAATGGCGCGCTTCGGTCATGAGCACCCGGCGAAGACGCTGGTGGTCGCGGGCGTACGCTTCATGGGCGAGACCGCGAAGATATTGAATCCCGAGAAACGCGTGCTCATGCCGACCCTCGAGGCCGAGTGCTCGCTCGACCTCGGTTGCCCGGCGGATCGGTTTATTCCTTTCTGCGATGCTCGCCCCGACCGCACGGTCGTGGTGTATTCCAACACCAGCGCCGAGGTGAAGGCGCGCGCGGACTGGGTGGTAACCTCCAGCATCGCGGTTAAATTAATCGAACACTTGAAGGCGCAGGACAAGAAAATTCTCTGGGCGCCCGACAAACACCTGGGCAACTACCTCCAGCGGCTCACAGGTGCCGACATGTTGTTGTGGAATGCCGTCTGCGTCGTGCACGATGAGTTCAAGGGCCACGCGCTCGCCGCGCTCAAGCGCCAGCACCCCGACGCCGCCGTGATCGCGCACCCCGAATCGCCGAGCGCGGTGCTCGATCTCGCCGATGTCATCGGCTCGACCAGCCAACTCATCAAGGCGGCAAAAGAACTGCCGCACAAGAAACTCATCGTCGCCACCGACCGCGGCATCTTCTATAAGATGAAACTGGCGGCGCCGGGCAAAATCCTGATGGAAGCGCCGACCGCGGGCGAGGGCGCCACCTGCGAGAGCTGCGCCCATTGCCCGTGGATGGCCATGAACGCGCTGCGCAATCTCGCGCAGTCGCTCGAAACCGGCGCCAACGAGGTGCGCGTGGTCGAGGCAGTGCGCGTGAAGGCGCTGCACGCCACGCAACGAATGCTCGACTTTGCGCGCTCGGTCAATCAGCCGAATCGCGGCGATTGACGCTACGGCGCGTAGCGCGCGGGAAAATCGGCGGCGATGAACGTCGCCGAACCATACTCCGCATCGACCGAGGGCTTAACGGCGAGTAACGCCGACGCAGGCCGTAGTGCAGCCGCCTGCTATATTGTGCTCATGAAAGTCCCGCAGCTTGTCGCCCACCGAGGTTACACGCTCCACTATCCTGAAAACACCCTCATCGGCATCGAGGCGGCGATCCGGGCCGGCGCGCGCTATGTCGAGGTGGACGTGCAACTCTCGGCGGACCAGGAGCCGATGCTGTTCCACGATCGCAATCTGCGGCGTATTTGCGGCGCGGACGGCGCAATACATGACTACCCCATCGAACAACTCAAACGCTTCAAGGCGATGGAGTTCGCCCGCTTCGGTTACAAATACGCCGCCGAACGCATCCCGACCTTGGCGGGGTTTGCAGAGTTGCTTGCGCGTTATCCCGAGGTCACGGCTTTTGTCGAACTGAAGCGCGTGAGTCTCGAACGCCTTGGCATCTCCACCGTGTTGGCGCGCGTGCAACGCGATCTGAAGGCTGTGCGTGAACGATGTGTGCCAATCTCCTTCGACCTCAAGGCGTTGGCGGCCGCGCGTAAACAGTGGCCCGCAATCGGCGTCGTGTTCGACCGCTGGCGCGAACGACGCCAGTCCCCGGTGCGCGAGCTGCGGCCCGAGTATCTGTTCTGCGACCTCGAGGGTCTACCGTGGTGGGGACCGCTGCGCTTCGGCGGTGCGCACGTCGTCATCTACGAAGTCGCCGAACCCGCCGTGGCGCTCACGCTTGCAGACCGCGGGGTGGATTTCATCGAGACCTTCGCGGTCGGCGAGATGCGCGCGGCGTTCGAATTATCGAATCCTCCGTGAGCGCGCATTACGATATTGTTGTCATCGGCGGGGGTATTCACGGCGCCGGCGTGGCCCAGGCGGCCGCGGCCGCGGGTTACTCCGTACTTGCGCTTGAAAAAACCGCGCTCGCCGCCGGCACCTCCAGCCGCTCGAGCAAACTCGTCCACGGCGGACTGCGTTACCTTGAAAGCGGCCGCTTCCATCTGGTACGCGAGTCGCTGCGGGAGCGCGCGCTGTTGCTGCGGCTGGCACCCGAATTGGTGCGGCTCGTGCCCTTCTACATCCCGGTGTACCGCACAACAGGCCGGCGCCCTTGGCAAATCGCAATCGGGCTTACCTTGTACGCCATACTCGGCGGCCTTATGCGAGAGAATCGCTTTGCGCGCGTACCGAATAGCGAGTGGCCGACGCTCGACGGACTCAACGCGCGCGATCTGCAATGCGTATTCCGTTACTACGACGCCCAGACTGACGATGCTGCATTGGTACGCGCGGTGATGCGTTCGGCGCAGTCGCTTGGTACCGAACTACGCTGTCCGGCGGAGTTTCTTCGGGCGCGACGCGATGGCGAACGATATTTCGTGGACTACCTCGATGAACGGACTGAAGCCTCGTGCACCGCGACGACGCTGGTCAACGCGGGCGGCGCATGGGCGAACACGATCCTCGAACGCATTACACCGCAACCGGCGCATCCCGGGGTCGAACTGGCGCAAGGTGCGCACATCGTGCTCGACGTCGAAACGCACGCGGGGGTCTACTACGTCGAGACTCGCGACGGTCGAGCGGTGTTCGTCATGCCCTGGCACGGGAAGACCTTGGTCGGTACGACCGAAACCCCTTTTAGCGGCGACCCGGCGCAAGCGCGGGCGCAACCGCAAGAGATCGCCTATCTGGAACAGACCTTCCGTCAATATTTTCCGGACAAGCAGGCGCGCGTCATTGAAAGCTTCGCCGGCCTGCGCGTACTGCCGTCGGGAAAGGGCAGTCTGTTTCATCGCTCGCGCGGAGCGGTGTTTCTGCCCGACGATCCCAACAAGCCGCGAGTGGTGACCATTTATGGCGGCAAGCTCACGGGTTACCGCGCCACCGCCGAACACACACTGCAGCTGCTGCGCACGGCGCTGCCCAAACGCGCACCGCGCGCAGACACCGCGACGCTCCCGTTGCGCGACGCCGGTTAACCGAATGTCCGCTCCACGGTCCAGTACAGCCCGGTCGCGGCAATCAGCGCCGAGGCGGGAATCACAAAACGCTGGCGATACCACGATTTGTTCTTGAACCAGGCACCGGCGAGGACGAAGGCAAGCGTAATCACGGTAAGTTGGCCCAGTTCCACGCCGACGTTAAACGTCACCAGCGCCACGAGAAACTCGGAGCGCGGCATACCGATCTCGCGCAGTACACCGGCGAAACCCATGCCGTGCAATAACCCGAAACCGAAGACCACGAACGGCCGCCAAGCGTGCAGTTCGGTGGTGAGAACGTTCTCGATCGCCACATAGGCAATCGAGGCCGCGATCAGCGGCTCGACGATCGAAGGCGGCAGCGAGAACACGCCGTAGATCGACAGCGCGAGCGTAATCGAGTGCGCGATCGTGAACGAGGTGACCTGGACCAGCAGCGGCTTCCAGCGCGTGCTCAACAGAAAAAGTCCGAGCACGAACAGAATATGATCGAGCCCCTTGGGCAGAATGTGGGTAAAGCCGAGCCCCGTGTATTGAAGCGCAACTTGCAACGCCGTGCGCGGCTTGATGCCTTCGCCGAATACATAGGGATCGCTCCACTCGCCGCTGCGGAGCCACACCGAGGCCATTTCCTCGCGCCCCGTCTCGCGCAACCGCAGCACGTTGTCGCCGAACTCACGCGGATACGACCAGCGGAACTCGCGCACGCCCGCGGGTAACGCGCCTTCGAGACGGATGGTGCTGATGCGCGCCAGTTTGAGGTCGCCAACGTCCGGAATTTCAATGGCGCCGATCGTCGGTTCGATACGCTCGCCGTCGAATTCGACCGCGAGTCTCGTAATAAAATCGGGCCCGAAGGCATCGAAACGCGCCTTGAGTTCGGCCGGCGCCAGCACGCGCAGCTCGTCGTAGCGCTTGGCGTTGGGGGATTCGTTGGTGTCGGCGTGTTTGGGGCTTACGCCCGCGAGCATCGCCTCCACATTGGTGACGATCTCCATTTGGTACCGCTGCGGCGCGAAGGTTACGGTTACGACCGCGGGGCGAATTTCATGCGCCGACGCCACGGCGGCAAGCCACATCCAAGGCAACAGTAAACTACGTAATAGAAATTTGTTCATCTGATTCTCTTGCTTGAAGCGCCGGACGATTGTCGTGTTAAGCTTCGCGCAAACGTTTTCACTTCAATTCTCGATGCCAATCCAACAATCTCTCCGACGTGGCGCGCAGTGTAAGCGGAATCTACTCGGCGCGTTAGTCCTGCTGCTGGTGCTGCCTCCCGTGCGCGCGATGGCGCACGACTTTTGGATCGAACCGATTAAGTTTCGTGTGACGGCGGGCGAGAAAGTCCCGCTGCAACTGCTGGTCGGCCAGGAATTCAAAGGTAACTCGGCGCTGTACAATCCGGAGCAGTTCGAGCGTTATATTTACACCGGACCCGGCGGCGAACAGCCCGTGGTCGGTGAGCTTGGGGACGATCCGGCGGGCACGGTCGCGATAACCGGCCCTGGGTTGTACATCGTCGGCTTTTACAGCAAAAAATTCGATGTGACCTTCAAGAGCTTCGAGGAATTCGAACTGTACCTGAACAAAGAAGGTCTGGAGCGCAATCTGGCGCTGGCCCGCAAACGTTCGGGTCTGCGCGGCGGCATTTTGGAGCTATACACGCGCTGTGCCAAATCGCTGATCGCGGCGCCGCAGGCCGAGTCCGGCGCGGCCGACCGTGTCTTCGGATTTCCGCTCGAACTCGTAAGCGAAACCAATCCCTATCGGCAACGCGACCTGCGCCTGCGACTGCTCTACCGCGCCCAACCGCTCGAAGGCGCGCTGGTAGTCGCGTTCAACAAAGCCGAACCGCTTACCAAACTAAAAGCGCGTACGGATAAAGACGGCCGCGTGACATTCAAGTTGCCGCGCGCCGGCGTGTGGCTCGTCACCTCCGTGCACCAGATTCCCACCCCATGGTACGCGCGCGCCGACTGGGAAAGCTTTTGGGCCTCGCTTACGTTTGAGTTGCCGCCGCGGCGCCGATGACCAAACCGAAACTGCTGCTTTCGTGGTCGAGCGGTAAGGACAGCGCCTGGACGCTGCATCGGCTGCGGGTGCAGAACGACTACGAGATCGTCGGGCTTGTCACAACGATGAATGAAGAGTTTCGGCGCGTGGCGATGCACGCGGTGCGCGAAGAATTGCTCGAAGCGCAAGCGCACGCAACGGGCCTGCCATTGTGGCGCGTGCCGTTGCCGCATCCTTGCCCGAACGCCGAATACGAGGCGCGCATGCGTACGCTGATCGAGCGTGCGCGAGCGGCAAACGTTACGCACATGGCGTTCGGCGATTTGTTCCTCGAAGATGTGCGCGCCTATCGCGAGCGCCAACTTGCGGACACCGGGATTACGCCGGTGTTTCCACTCTGGGGTCTCGACACCGCTACGCTGGCGCGCGAGATGCTGCGCAACGATTTGCGCGCGTTGCTCACCTGCGTGGACCCGCGGCTGGTGGCGCGTGAGTTCGCGGGCCGCGAGTTCGACGAACGTTTGCTCGCGGCGTTGCCACTGCAAGCCGATCCGTGCGGCGAGAACGGCGAGTTTCACACTTTCTGTTATGCCGGCCCGATGTTTCGCATACCGATTGCAATCCGTGCCGGCGACATCATTGAGCGCGACGGCTTCGTATTCGCAGACGTCTGCTCCGGAAGTCGCTGACAACAGAAGGTACCGAGCGTATCACCGGCTACAAATGACGGTAAGGGCATTGAACAATGCCGCCGCCGGCCGGTGCGTTACCGGCTCGGTCCGAAGTAAAAACTTACGCCGAGGAAAGGCCCGTGACTGGAAAGATTCACGTTGTCGTCCTTGTCGTCGGTGACACGGGCACGAATATACTTGTATTCCAGCCGTGCGCCGATCCTCTCCGTGCGCCACTGCATGCCGATCACTCCCTGCAATCCAGTCCCCTCGGCCAACCCTTCGATCGGTCCCCCCCAATCGTGGGCTCGCGCAAAACCGACGCCCGCGCCAACATAGGGCTGCCACGGTGTTCCGAGACGAAAATAGTAATTCGATCTTATAAGAAATAAATAAGCCCACATCCTATCCTCAAAATCGTTACCCGTGGCGTTCGCCCGCTTGAAGGGGCTGGAAAATTGAATTATTTCGCCGCCGATGGATAGGTTCCCGCCAGGCTCGAATCGCCCCTCGCCTTCGATAGCGTAGACCTTCTCGGCGGAAGTCCTGAATTTCCGACTGGTGCCGGCGATCGTTTGCTCATTATCGAGGAGCCGTAAAGACCCTCCTTTAATCGACAATGTAAACCGATCGGGTTGTTTGAAGTCCGACCTCCCGGCAGGCGCCTCCTCGCCTATTGCCGACCAAGCCATACAGGTGAGCAGCAAGGCGAGAGCCGAACGGCTTATAAGCGAATATTTAGGTCTCACAGTTTCCTCCTCCATCGAAGACAAACAATCAAGCCTTCAACTTGGTGTTTTGTCGTTTTCGAAAGGCGCTCCAGTACTGTAACGATGACCGGGCGGACGGTCAACGGGCGGCCCGATCCATTTCTTCACGCCAGCGCCGATAGCGTTCGCCCAGCATCGGGTTCGATGCCGGTGAGAAGTGTGTAGCGCCGACACTTTGCCAATGCGGCGATCGCTCGGCTAACAACCACGCAAGCCCGCGCGCGGTTGCTTCGTGCTCTTCGGGTCGCCATGCAAGCAAACCGGTCAGTTCTACCAGCCGCTGCCGCGGCACTTGCGATCGAGCGCGAACCTGGTGGCGTACTGCGAACGGATGAAGGCCCGTTACTACTCGTGAACGACTTCCCGCACGGCGGCGCGACGCGCCTCCATCCGGGACGCTCCGTCAGCGCGCGCTGCCGAAAAAGAAACTCAGGCCCGCGAACAGCCGATGACCTGAGATATCCACGTAACGGCCTTCCCCATCGCCGACATTGGCGGCGATATACGTGTACTCCATGCGAAATCCAACACGCTTGCCGCGCACCTGCATGCCGGCAATTCCTTGCAGCGCCAGACCCGTGGCGTCGCCATGGAGCGGGCCATGTCCATCTAGGGCGTCCGCGATGCCGATACCGGCCCCGAGATACGGCCGCCACGCGTCGTCGCGGGAACCGAAGAAGTATTTGCATCGCGCGGTGACGATGATCGCTTCCATCATGTGATTGATGTTAGGGTCGTTGGCGAGTCTGAAGTCGCCGGAAAAGCGCATGAATTCTCCGCCGATGGAGACGTGTTTTTCGACGTCGATCCAGCCTTCTCCTTCGAAGGCAAATCGCCAATACGGACCGCCGAATTTCCAAGTTTGATTGCCGATGTTCTGGCTGTCTTCCGCAAGACGGAACGCGCCGCCCTTGATCGTCAGCGCCGAGTTATTCGGCAGCGGCTCCTCGGCCTTGGCCGTGGCGGCCGCGACGACAAGCAGCGTGGCAATAGACAGGCGGGCAAACACAAGACGATCGACCTTCATGGTCTTCTCCCCACTTGTTGCTGCGAACAATCGTATTGACTCGCCGGCGCCTGGTCAATGCGCCACGGCTTCCATTTCCGCGCGCCAGCGCAGGTAGCGCTCGCGCAACATCGGGTTCGACACCGCTGGGAAGTGTGTGCCGCCGATACTCTGCCAATTTATCGGTCGCTCGGCTAACAACCACGCGAGTCCGCGCGCGGTTGCCTCGTGCTCCTCGGGTCGCCACGCGGGTAAACCGGTCAGGTCTACAAGCCGCTGACAGAGACCATCACAGCCAGCGAGACCGCCGGTCAACACCAATTTGCGCAATTCCGCGCCCTCCGTCTGCATCCGTTCCAGATTCACGGCCAGCAAGAACGCGATGCTTTCTGCCACCGCGACTGCCTTCTGCCACGGCTCACCTTCGCCTATGAAACGCGAAGGAAAATCGGCGATCCAATACGGCGCGCCGAGACCGCCGATTCCGTTTAAGAACAGCGGCGGCTCCATCTCCCGCGCCAACCACTCGGACAGCGCTGCGTCCATTTCGCTCACCTCCAAAGTTTTTCCAGCCCAGGCCAGGGCCGCACCGGCACCGTTGACTGTACCCTCCACGGTGTAAATTGCATTACGACCTTCGTCGTAAGTGTCACTAGTACTTTCGTCGTAGGCGATGCTGGTAAGCAGCCCGGGCATCGGATGCGGCCGGCGTACGACGCACTGCACGAACGCCCCAGTACCGAGGTTCACATAGGCGGTATCTGCGCGCGGTGCGCCGAAGGCAAACAGTGCCGCCGCCTGATCGCCGGTGACGATTGTTGCCGGCAATGCGCGATCGCCTACATTTACGCGACCGAAGGCGTAACACGTAGGAACGCATATTGGCAACACATCTCGCGGCACGCCGAACAATTCGAGTAGCCACGGGTCCCAGTCGCGTGTGGCGAGATTCCACAGCAGCGTGCGCTGCGCGTTCGAGGGGTCAGCCACGAACGGCCGTTCTTCAAATAACCGAAAAGCGAGAAAACTCGCCAACGGTCCCATCGCCAGACGACCATCGCGCCGTGCCGCACGCACCGGCTCCAAATGCTCCAGACACCAACGTAGCTTCGAGGCGCCGTAATGCGCCGACAGCCGTAACCCCGTGCGCCGTTCAATTCCTTCCGAGTGCTGCGCGAATTGTGCAAGCCAGGCATGTGCGCGCCGGTCCTGCCACGAGATGACAGGTGAAAGCGCCCGTCCCGTTTCGCGATCCCAACAGACGATACTCGAACGCTGTACCGCAAGCCCGGCGGTCGATAGTTCGGCGGCGCGCGGTCCGAGCGCGGCCACCGCTGCGCGCGCCGCTTCGATAAGTGAGACAACAACCTCTTCCGGGTTCTGCTCGACGCAATTCGGCGCCGGATGCTGCGTCGCCACTTCGCGCGCCGCGCGCGCGAGCACCGCTCCCTGCCCGTCCAGGACGAGCGCACGGCTTGCGTGCCCACCCTGATCGAGACAGAGATAAAGCGACGCCCGGTTCGTCACGGATAGACCTTCTGGCCTTTATTAAGGGGATTGCGACCCTCAACCGTTCGCGTCACGCGAACGGAGGTGCCTT
>JBGPGJ010000033.1:0-10723 GCA_041483795.1 Sulfurifustaceae bacterium | reverse complement strand
GGCGCATACGTCAGCTGGGGATTGTTTCCTGTTTACTTCAAGTGGCTGCAGCACGTCCCGGCGCTGCAAGTGATCAGCCACCGCATTCTCTGGTCATGTCTTTTGTTGAGCGGCGTTATCCTGCTCTCGCGTCAATGGCGGATTTTCCGTTCGGCGGCGCTGACGCCGCGTGCCTTGCGCGTCTACTGCGCGGCGGCGGTGCTGATTGGAATTAACTGGCTGACTTTCGTTTGGGCGGTCAATGCGGGTTTTATCGTCGAAGTCAGTCTCGGATACTTTATCAACCCCATCATCAGCGTATTCTTGGGCGTTATCTTCCTGCGCGAACGCCTGCGTCCATGGCAGTGGGTTCCCGTCGGCTTGGCGACCGCTGGCGTGCTGTATCTGACGATTGCCCACGGCTCCTTGCCGTGGATCGCCCTGACGCTGGCCTTGTCCTTCGGTACCTACGGTTTGGTCAAGAAGATCGCGCCGCTTGGTTCGTTCTACGGTCTGACGGTGGAAACCGGCATCCTGTTCCTACCCGCCCTCCTCTACCTGCTCTACTCGGAAAACATCGGGCAAGGCGCATTTCTCCACGCGGGCGCGGTATCGGACCTTCTGTTAGTGGGTTCAGGATTGGCGACGGCGATACCGTTGCTGATGTTTGCATCGGCCACGCGGCGCATTCCGCTCTCGCTCGTCGGCGTTCTGCAGTACATCGCCCCGACGCTACAGGTCCTGATCGGCGTATTGGTGTACGGGGAACCCTTCGCACACGCTCAGTTCATCGGCTTTGGAATTGTCTGGCTAGCGCTGATTATCTTCGCGATTGAAGGATTACTCACCCGCCGCGCGCAACCGATTGGTGCGGTGGACAGTTAATAACGCGTGGATTGATTGAAACCGAATTCTCGCGCGGGAGAGGATGTATTGCCTACGGATCGGAATGGGTTGAAACTGATAACTCCGCCGTTGCCGGGGTAGTCGCCCTATTCCCGCTAAGCGATTCGGAGCACCCATGAAAAAACTAACGCCCTTCCACATCGCCTTCCCGGTCGACAACCTGGACCAGGCCCGCGCCTTCTACGGCGGTGTACTTGGCTGTCCGCAAGGGCGCTCAAGCGAAAGCTGGATTGATTTCGATCTCTTCGGCCATCAGATCGTTGCGCACCTGGCGGCGCAGGGCGCGCCCAAGATCCACAATCCGGTCGATGGTCACGATGTGCCGGTACCGCATTTTGGCGTGGTGCTGGAATGGGATGACTTCCACGCGCTTGCCGAGCGCCTTCGCACGGCGGGCGTGAAATTCGCGATCGAACCCTACCTCCGTTTCCAGGGTTTGCCAGGCGAACAGGCGACGATGTTCTTTTACGATCCCGCCGGCAACGCGCTCGAGTTCAAATCGTTCCGCGACGTCAACCAACTCTTCGCCAAACAATGAGCGACCGGCCACTGCTTTACATGGCAGACAATTCGGATCGGGTCTTGCAACGCACCATCAGGCGGCGTGATTGAAACGGAACCCCTCGCTAGGTCGCGCAAGGGCGACGCCCTCGCCGCCCTTGGTGTAATTACCATCGGGTTCCGTTTCTTGCGTGCTGCGTTACTTTTGGAACAGGACGCTAGAATTCGAGCTTGTCCCCCGGCTTGATCGCCAGCAGCTTTGTGGGTGTGCTGCCGAGCGCCTGGATGTATTCCTCGGGCGTGCCCTTGAGCTGTGGAATCGTGGCATAGTGAATCGGGATCGCAAACTTGGGTTTCAAATATTCCTTCGTCGCGAATGCGGCGTCACGCGGGCTCATCACGAAGTGTCCGCCGATCGGGATCATCAGCAGATCGGGACGGTAGTACTCCCCGATAAATTTCATGTCGCCGAAAAGGCCGGTATCGCCCATGTGGTAGAGCTTGAATCCGTTTTCGAACTCGATAATGAAACCGACCGGCTCACCGCCGACGTGCACTTCATCTTTGTTGGTCTCCGGGTTGTGCCACACCAACTCGGAACTGTGCTCGGCGTGCACCATCGTAATCTTGATGTTGGGGCCGAGCGGCGTAATCGTTCCGCTCTTGTTCATCCGCGGCGCCAGCTCTGGGGGTAATACGCCGAGCGTCTGTAGCGATTGATTCAGCCCGGCCGGGCCCCACATCGGCGCGTTGTTTTTCTTGGCGAGCGCGGGGGCATCCGCGAAATGGTCGTAGTGTGCGTGTGTCACCAGGATCAGATCGACCTTGCCGAGCGCGTCGAGATTCTTGTATTGCTCCGGCGTTTTCGGATTCTTCAAGAGATACGGATCGATCACGATGACCTTGCCGGTGACCGTCTTGATGCGCGTCGCCGATTGGCCGAGCCACAGCACTTCGATTTTGCCGTCTGCGGCGCTCGCCAACGGGGATCCGCCCAACGCCAACAACAACACGGCGCAAGGCGCTACGTATTTCATTGTTTTCCAGATCTTCATGTTCGTTCTCCTTACTGGTAGGGCGTGGAGTGATATATACAGAATTATTGATTCGATCTAACCCATTTTCACTCCTCGCGGGCTTTACATCGCCTCGGCGCCGGCTCGCGCCACTTGGGCGTCTTGCGAGGAATGCATGCCGGACACACCGACGGCGCCAATCACTTCGCCATTGGCGAGCAGCAGGATTCCACCTTCCAACGCCGTCAGGTTTAACATAGACAGCACGCGCAGACCCTGACCACCGGCGGCTAACGCATCCTCAAACACCTTGGTGGGTCGCCGAAAGTCCAACGCCGTCTCCGCTTTGGCCTGAGCGGTCGGTACACTTCCGTATTGCGCCTGATCGAGCTTGTGCAACATGACAAGATGGCCGGTGCTGTCCACAATGGCGATGACCATCGGCCAGTTGTTTTTGACTGCCTCGGCCTCGGCAGCCGCCATCACTTTCTTCGCCATTGTGAGTGAAATCGGAGCCCCGTAGCGCGGAGGCGAAGCAGTTGGTGCCGTTGAGGCTTGATTGGTCATGACGTGAGTACTTTCCCGATATGAACAAGGAAATGCTACACAATTATTAGTGGATAGCCAACAGACTAAACGATAAGAAAGAGGTAGCATCGATTTCACATTGTGCCGAGGATTCCCTCCGTGAGCGGTCGCATGCGCTCATGCTGCGCGGGTTCGCGGGTAACGTCGCATGCTATAGTTCGGCGAAGCCGGTCGAAGGGAAATGCGACGATGCTACAAGCCATCACGGTCCTGCTGTTGTTCCAGCTCGCGGGCGAAATCATCAGCCAGACCTTCGGGCTCCCGATTCCCGGTCCGGTGGTGGGCATGGGATTATTCTTCGCGGCGCTCGCATTGCCGCGTGTACGCGCCGGGCAATTGCGGCGCACGGCGCAGAATCTGCTGCAGCACCTTTCGCTGCTCTTCGTGCCGGCGGGCGTCGGCGTGATGTTGCACGTACGGCGCGTGGCCGAGGAGTGGTTGCCGATTGCGGTTGCGTTGGTGCTGAGTACGGTGTTGGCGATCGTCGTCACCGCGCTCACTACGCAATTGCTGGTGCGATTGCTACGCGCCCCTCGGAGGGTAGTACGTGAGCCATAAACTCTGGGACATCTGGGTCTATCTTGCCGCCACGCCGCTGCTCGGCTTGACGCTCACGCTGGGGGCCTACCTGCTCGGCGACTGGATCTATCGCCGCGCGCACAATCATCCGCTGCTCAACCCCGTGTTGCTCGCCGTGATTGCGCTGGTAGCGTTGCTGAGCGTTACCGGCACGCCGTACCAGACCTATTTCGAGGGCGCACAGTTCGTGCATTTTCTGCTTGGCCCGGCGACGGTGGCGCTCGCGGTGCCGCTTTATTTCAATTTTTCCAAGTTGCGGCGCCTGTGGCTGCCGTTGCTCGGGGGTCTCGTTGCGGGTTCGCTTACCGCAGACGTTGATCTCGCTGGCGCCAAAGTCGGTGACCGCGCCGGTCGCAATGGGTATTGCGGAAAAACTGGGCGGGCTACCTTCGCTCAGCGCGATCCTCGTCGTTTCGACCGGCATTCTCGGCGCGGTACTCGGACCCTGGACACTCAATGCGCTGCGTGTACGCGACGAGGCAATCCGCGGGTTTTCGATCGGCGTTGCCTCGCACGGTATCGGCACCGCGCGCGCATTTCAGGAAAGCGAGCAGGCGGGCGCCTTTTCGGGTCTCGCGATGGGTCTCAATATTCTCGCGACGGCGCTGATGCTGCCGGTGCTGGTGCGCCTGCTGGGCCTCGGCTGAAGAATTGTCGGTAATTGGTTCGCCCCGCCGCTCGGTTGGCGATGCGCCACGCAGCGTCTCCACTCTTTCAGGTTTGTCTTCAACCTGCGACCGCATCCATGAATCTCGCCTATGAATCAACATGTTACGATCCAGTCTGGTTTGCGGCAGCGGAAAAAAACCTACAAATTTATGAGCTAGATCAAAGTCGAGATGAGGTGCGTTCACTAAGCTTGTATAGCAAATGAAAGATGGTTGCTGGCAAGCTCTCGTTGGTCGCCGGAAAGCACGGCGAACCGCTGATAGCGCCAAACACGTGGATTGACGGCCGTGAACGCAAGCGAGGAATCCAAGTACAAAATAGTCACGCGCGAGGATTTTTCGGACGTCACCTATCTATTGGAAATCCATCACCCGCTGTTGGCGCGGGCGGCGCGACCGGGGCAGTTCGTTATCGTCATGTCGCACGAACAAGGTGAGCGCATCCCGCTGACCATCGCGGACTTCGACCGCGAGAGAGGGACGATCACGCTGGTCGTACAGGCAGTCGGCAAAACGACCCGGGAAATGCAGCAGACCTGCCAAACGGGTACCTCGCTCTATGCGGTCGCCGGTCCGATGGGTGTGCCCAGTCAAGCCACCGAAGCCAAGAAAATAGTTTGCGTGGGCGGTGGGCTGGGCGTGGCGCCGATTTTCCCACAGGCGCGTGCCTTCAAGGAGGCCGGCGCCTACGTGATTGGCGTCGTCGGTTTTCGCACCAAGGACCTCGTCTTCTGGGAGGACAAGTTTCGGGCCTGCTGCGATGAATTCATCGTTTGCACCGATGACGGCTCGGCAGGAATCAAAGGATTGATCACCGACGGGATTAAGTTAGCCATCGAGAAACATCCCGACATCGGCGAACTCGTCGCCATCGGTCCACCTGTTATGATGAAGGCCTGCGCCGAGGTGACGCGGCCTTACCGCATTAAGACCGTCGTGAGCCTCAATCCCATCATGGTTGACGGCACGGGAATGTGCGGCGGCTGCCGCGTGAAAATCGGCGACCAAGTAAAGTTCGCCTGCGTTGACGGACCGGATTTCGATGGTCACCAAGTGGATTTCGACGACTTGATGTCCCGGCTGCGGCGCTTTACCGACCAAGAGAAGACCGCCCGGGAGCGCTGGTCGGAGACTTGTCGCATGAAAAACCCGGGTGATCCCGTTTCCGCAGCATCGCCGTCGCCGGCTCGGCCTCACGGGCACTGAGCGCAAGGGCGTTTCTCGGATGACCGAATCGTTAGCGGAGAGGAAACATTAGAAATCAGATGGCGAAGAAGAAAACGATACGGAGCATTCCGCAGCAGCGGACCCCGGCCCGCGAACAAATTCCGCGCGAGCGCGTGAGGAATTTTGCCGAGGTTACACACGGCTATCGCCTGGAGGATGCGCTGAACGAAGCGGAGCGATGTCTGCTATGCCCGCAGCCGGCCTGCATCGCCGGCTGCCCGGTCGGCATCGATATCCCGGGTTTCATTCGGAAGATCAGCGCCAAAGATTTTCGCGGCGCCTACGATGTCATCACCGATACCAATCTCCTCCCCGCGATCTGCGGCCGGGTGTGCCCCCAGGAAAGCCAGTGCGAGGGCGTCTGTCCCGTGGGCCAGGAGCTGGAGCCGGTCGCGATCGGACGACTGGAACGCTGGGTCGGCGACCTCGCCATCGCGCAGAGCTGGACCAATATTCCTTATATCGAGCCCAACGGCTTCAAGATCGGGATCGTCGGCTCCGGCCCGGCCGGCATGGCCTGCGCGGCGGACATGGCCAAGGCGGGGTGCAACGTCACGGTTTACGAAGCCTTCCACCAACCCGGTGGCGTATTGAAGTACGGCATCCCCGATTTCCGCCTGCCGAACGCGGTGATTGACGCCGAGATCGAGAACCTACGAAAGCTCGGCGTCAAATTCGAGTGCAATACCTTGGTCGGTCGTTTGTTCACCATTGAACAGATGCTCGATGAAATGGGCTTTCATGCGGTCTTTATAGGAACCGGCGCGGGCTATCCGTCATTGCTCGGAATCCCGGGCGATTCGCTGAACGGCGCGCTCTCGGCCAATGAGCTGCTGACGCGCTGCAACCTGATGGTCGCGCGCGATTTCCCGAATCACGACACGCCGCTGCCGCTCGGCCGACACGTTGCCGTCATCGGTTCTGGCAACACGGCGATGGACGCCATGCGGGTCTGCCTCAGGCTGGGCGCGGAGAAGGTGCATTGCATTTACCGCCGCACCAAAGCAGAGAGCCCAGCGCGATCGGAGGAACTCCACCACGCCGAGGAAGAAGGAATTGAGTTCCACTGGCTCACCAACCCGGTCGCGATCCTCGACGATGGCAAGGGAAATGTGCGCGGCATGCGCTGTATCCGCATGGAGCTGGGCGAACCCGACGAGTCGGGCCGGCGCCGTCCCGTTCCCGTCGCCGGCAGCGAGTTTGAATTCGAGACCGACATGGTGGTGTTCGCGATCGGAACCAACGCGAATCCGATCATGGGCCAAACCGCGAAGCTGCGGCTCAACAAGCGCGGCTACATCGAGGCGGATGCCAGTCTTGCCACCTCCATGGCGGGCGTGTTCGCGGGCGGCGACATCGTCACCGGCGCCGCCACCGTGATCGAGGCGATGGGCGCGGGGCGCAAGGCCGCGCGCAGCATGAAGGCCTATCTCGGAATCCGCGACTCTGGATTCGTCGAACCTAGCGGTCGCAATAGCGGTGCCGACAAACTATTCGGGATTGATCCAAATGAGCGAAACTTCGTACGCATTCGTGCTGCTTAAATTACGGGAATCCGGCGAACGACGGGTTCCTCGATTCGCTGAGGCGAGGGTTCAACGTCACATAGCGCAACCGATATGAACGACGGGTCCATATTGCAATCGGAGAAGGTCGGCCGGCCAACTCGCGCGCGCGCGCGTAAGAAGGCGATCACCGAGTTGACCGAGCACGTTGTCGAGATCGTCAGCGACTCCGGCGAAGGCGCACAACGATGCGGCCAGTCACTTGGGTCAGTCGCGGCCCGCATGGGCAATGGCATCTGGACGGTCGAGATCATCCCCGCTGAAATCCAGCCGCCGGCCCGTAGCATCGCCGGAGCCAGCGGCAACCGCGTTCGCATCGGATCGCGCGCCGTCACCAATGGAGGCGACGAAGCGGACCTCGTGGTGGCCTTCAACGAACAAGTGCTGATCGGCCGGGTGCGCGCCGGCGAGCTCAAACCCGGTTGTATCATCCTGCTCGAAAGCATGTGGCGCGACGATCGCGATCCGAAAATCGCGGCATCGTACACCGAGACGTACGATCGGCTCGTGACCGAGGGCTACCGCGTGTACGAAATCCCGATGGAGCGCGAGTGCCGGCCCCACGCCGCCGATCCGCGGCGCGGGAAGAATATGTTTGTGTTGGGCATGCTTTGCAGTATCTACAGTCTGGACTTGCAGTTGGCGCGCGACCAGATCGCACTCGCCTTCCGCAAGAAGGATGAGAAAATCATCAACGCCAATGTGAACTTGCTGAACGCGGGTCACCAATGGGCCGAGGCCAATCTCGACTTCAAGTTCCGGATACCGGCGACGCGGGCCACCGTGCCGCAAATCGTCGTCAACGGCAACACGGCGTTGGCGCTTGGCATCCTCGCCTCGGGCATGGAGGTCTGCGCCATGTATCCGATCACGCCCGCGACCTCGGCGTCGCACTATTTGAGCGACGTGTTCGAGAAGGTGGGCGGCGTGGTGCACCAAGCGGAGGACGAGATCGCGGCGTGCAGCTTCGCGATCGGGGCCTCCTACGCCGGAAAATGCGCGGTCACCATTACCTCCGGCCCCGGCTATTCCCTCAAGCAGGAGGCGATCGGGCTGGCGGTCATGGGAGAAATTCCGCTGGTCGTGGTGAACGTCCAGCGCGGCGGTCCCAGCACGGGTCAACCGACGAAGGCCGAACAGGGCGACCTGCTCACGGCCATCTTCGGCAGCCACGGCGATGCACCGAAGGTCGTGATGGCGCCCAGCACCATCGAGGACTGCTTTTATTCCATCATCACCGCGCGCAAGATCGCCGAGACGTTCAACATGGTGGTGGTCGTACTCTCGGACGCCAACCTCGCCACCTCTCAGCAACCCGTTCCGCGGCCGCGGTTCAGCGAGGCGTGGCTGGCGCCTCCGGTGGACCAGAGCGCGATTCCCGACGGCGCGAAGCCGTACGACTGGGACGCGGCCACCGGTCTCGCACGCCGCTTCACGCCGGGCCAACCCAACGGCATGCACACCCTCACCGGGCTCGCCCACGATCGGGCGAGCCGCGTCGCCTACGATCCGAAAACCAACGAGGAAGCGATCCGTGCCCGCAGCCTTAAACTCGCCGCGCTGCAGAAAACGCTCAAGACCCCGCCGCTGTTCGGCGATGCCAACGGCGACCTGCTGGTGATCGGCTGGGGCAGCACCCAGGGTGCAATCGAGGAGGCGGTGACGCGTGTGCGCGCGGAGGGCGGCAAGGTGTCATCCCTGCACCTCAGGTTCTTGCAACCGCTGCCCGGTGGCATCAAGGAGATCCTGCAACGGTTCAAGAAGGTCATGACCATCGAGATGAACTGGTGCGATCGGCCGCAAGACGAGATCATCGATGAATCCAATCGCCGTTATTCGGCCGTGGCCACGCTGCTGCGCGCGCGCTACCTGGTGGACGTGGATTGCTGGAGCGAAGTGCGCGGCGAACCCATCAAACCGAGCACCATCTACGAAGTAATCCGCGCCAAGTTGAAAAATGCAGAGAGGCAGCGAACATGACGATGCACGCGACCGAATGCCTGCTCCGGTTGTACGAGGAGCACCCCGATCTCGAGGAATATCAGGCCAGCATTCCGCGCTGGTGCACGGGCTGCGGCGACAATGCCGTCCTCGCGGCGGTGCAGCGACTGTGTCGCGACGAGAAGCTACGCGCCGAAAAAACCGTATTCTTGTCGGGGATCGGATGTTCGAGCCGCTTCCCCCACTACATGAAAACCTACGGGTTCCACGGTATCCATGGACGAGCATTGCCGATTGCCGAAGGCGTGAAGATGGCGCGGCCGGATCTAGACGTATTCGTCACCACCGGCGATGGGGATTGCTGCAGCATCGGCGCCGCGCACTGGATCCACGCCATCCGCTACAACATGAACATGACGGTGTTGCTGCACGATAATCATATCTATGGCCTGACCAAGATGCAGGCCTCGCCGACCTCGCCGCGAGGGCTGCGCAGCAACACCACCCCGCGCGGCGCGTACTTGGAGGCGCTCAATCCTCTGACCGTTACGCTCTGGGTTCAGAACGTTTCCTTCGTCGCGCAGACGGTCGACTGGATTCCGGAAATGCTCTACGACATCATCGCTGCCGCCTTCCACCACAAGGGCCTATCTTTCGTGCGCATCATCCAGCGCTGCCCGGAATGGCTGCCGAACCTGTTCGAGCCCTGGCTCAACGATCCGCAGAAAATCTTGCTCCTCAACCACGAGCGTGGAATTCGGATCAGCCCGGGCCTCGCGAAGGTCTACAAGAATCAGCGCGCCCACGATCCCGCGAACATTCACCAGGCGCGCGAAATCGCGTCGGTTACCGACCCGATTCCAGTGGGTATTCTTTACCGCAATCCGGATGTTCCCTGCTACGAGGACCTGCGACACGCCGGGCAGTTGCGCACGCCCGAATTCATTAAAGCGGGCCTCGAAGCCGAGTTCGATAAATTCACGGTCTGGCCCCAGGAGGCGGACGCGACGCCGTCGGCGGCGTGAGGCGTTGAAGCGCCGCGGGCGATACTTGAAGTCATACCCAGCATGGCAGGTTGATATCTAACATGTACGCAGATCATCAAGCACTGGTTGCCTTTCATTTGGCGGGAAAGAGGCGCGGCGACGTCCTCGATGCGATTGAGGGACTCAACCTGCGCCCCGCCCTGCTCGCCAGATATAGGGACCTCACCGCACTGCGCTACGATTTTCCATTGGTGCTAATCCGGAACAGCACGGGCCCGGAATTCGTGCAGTCCCTCTCCGCCCTGGTTGACCGCGCTCTCATCGAGGCGGCCCCGCAGGGTAGCGAGAATGAGCGGCTGAGAAAGCACATTCTGCGACTCGAGCGCGAGATACGTACCCTGGTTACGGCGGGCGCCGCCGGGTCGCTCTCGGAACTGTGGGACCAAGCCGCCGGTCGGCTCGGGTCGGGGACCGATGAGCTGATCGAGGATAGCGCGAGCCGCGCCGGTGTTACCGTCAAGATTGACGGCGATCTTGTTGATTGCGACGAGGACCTACCGACGCGCCTGTTCACTCACGCGTGGGCGTCGGTCCAGGAGCAGAAGGCCGGCAGATTCCGTGACAAAGTCAATCGGCTGATTCTGAAACTCTCGGACATGCTCCGCGCCGACTTCGTGCGCTCCAAGGCGGGGCAAAGCGCAAAGAGCCTTACGACCTCGGTCGGGGCATTGTATGGCGAAGTGTTCGACTTCGAGGTGATGTCGCGC
>JBGPGJ010000032.1:0-10741 GCA_041483795.1 Sulfurifustaceae bacterium | reverse complement strand
TGCAGCTCGCGAATAATACGGACCGACTCGCCGACCGAAACATTCACTCGCTTCTTTGCGGAACGAAACTGCTTCATCTTAAGGTCTCCGGTAGTCGTGTGCGGTAATCGAAAAAACTTGAAACAAGAGTTTGTCGGTTACGACACGATAAATCAGGCGGTATTGGAGCCCCAGTCGCGACGATTGGTACCCTTTCCATTCGCCTGAAAGCGCTTCATCGTTAAATCCTTTGATCATCCGAAGCCCCAATGGGCCCGAGATCGTGGCGATATCCTTCCACTTCTCGTAGCGTTTAAGGATTTCCAACGGAACGCGGGTGACCTGCTTCTCGACCCGGCGGTGCTCCTCAACGCGCCACATGACTTATTATGGCTAGACCATATATGGTATGTCAAGCGTGACGAGGCCAGGGGCATTGCCTCTCGGGTTCGAGAACGAAGGCGAGCGCAACCGAGCCCTCTATCGGCGTTTGTTCCTCGGCGCCTTGGAAATTTTTGTCGAAACATCGGAGACTGCGGAGGGGAACCGTAAAAGTTTGGCGATCAGCGGCGGGTTAGGCGGCCGCACGTAGCTGACGGCACGCAATATTGAGCGATTTGGTCCAAATTACGCGGGGTTGCAATCGCTTTCGGTGGTGGGGCTGGTGTTTCTTATCCTTGTTGTTACGATTCCCCGACCATCGGGACGGGATGTTCGGGAGGGGCTTTGGTTTCGCAACTGGAACAAGAAGCACGGAAAGCCGTCGATAAATTGCTGACGCAGGGTTCTCTGTGACTAACGAAGCAGACACCTGCCGCAAGTTGGTTGTCCCAAGACTCCAAGCTTCGGGCTGGGACAATGAGCCGCATTCCATCGCGGAGCAGCGTTCAATCACGGACGGGCGCATCATTCCGGTGGGGAAGGGTTTCGTGCGCAAACCGCCCAAGCGAGTAGATTTCCTACTTCGTTACACCCGTGATTTCCCAATAGCCGTTGTCGAGGCCAAAGCCACCTATAAATCCGCGGCCAACGGTTTGCAGCAAGCGAAGGAATACGCGGAGATGCTGGGTCTCAAGTTCACCTACGCGACGAACGGCCACGAAATCATTGAGTTCGACTATTTCACCGGGCGAGAAACTGACCGTGAGGATTACCCCACCCCGGATGAGTTGTGGAAGCGGTATCGCTCCGCAAGCGGCATCAAGGAAGCGCACATCGCTGATTGTTTACTGGCGCCGTACAACCATGTTGTCGGAAAGGGTGAGCGTTACTACCAGCAGATCGCGATCAACCGCACGGTCGAAGCAATTCTTAAGGGGCAACGGCGTATCCTCATTACGATGGCCACCGGCACGGGCAAGACCGCCGTGGCTTTCCAAATTTGTTGGAAGCTCTGGAACGGTCGGTGGAACCGTAAGGGCGAACACCGGCGACCTCGCATCCTCTATCTCGCTGACCGCAACATTCTTATCGATCAGCCGAAAGATGGTATCTTCGCGGTCTTTGGCGATGCGCGCTACAAGATCGAATCCGGCGAAGTGGTGAAAAGCCGCGAGATGTACTTCGCGATTTATCAGGCACTCGCAGAGGACGAGCGGCGCGTCGGTCTATTCAAATCCTATTCGTCCGATTTCTTCGATTTGGTCATTGTGGACGAGTGCCACCGCGGCAGTGCTCGCGACGACAGTGCTTGGCGCAGTATTTTGGAATACTTCGAACCCGCTTATCAGCTCGGGATGACGGCTACGCCGTTACGCCAAGAGAGCCGCGACACCTACTTATACTTCGGTAACCCGATCTATGAGTACAGTCTGCGCCAAGGTATCGAAGATGGTTTTCTGGCACCGTACCGGGTGCACCGCATAGTCACCGAGTGGGACGCCGCAGGCTGGCGACCAAGCAAGAATGAGTTGGATCGTTACGGTCGGGCGATTCCCGACGACGAATACCAGACTAAGGACTTCGAGCGAGTCGTCGCGTTGCGGGCACGCACTCAGATTATTGCCAAGCACCTCACGGAGTTCCTCAAGAAGACCGACCGCTTCGCCAAGACAATCGTCTTTTGTGTGGACCAGGAGCACGCCAGCGAAATGCGTCAGGCCATTTCCAATCTGAACAGCGATCTGGTTGCACAGCATCCGAACTACGTTTGTCGTGTCACCACCGACGAAGGCGATATTGGGCGCGGCCATTTGGGGCGTTTTCAGGATGTGGATACCCAGATACCCACCATCCTTACTACGTCGCAACTCCTTACCACGGGCGTGGATGTACCCACTTGCAAGAACATTGTGCTCGCACGTGTTATCGGTTCGATGAGCGAGTTCAAGCAGATCATCGGCCGCGGCACGCGCGTGCGCGACGACTACGGCAAGCTCTGGTTCAATATCCTCGACTACACAGGCACCGCCACGCGCATGTTTGCCGATCCGGCCTTTGACGGTGACCCCGTGAAACTCACGGAGGAAGAAATACGGATAAACGGTGAAACCAAAATTCTCTCGGAAGAGGAGTTACGCAAAGACGTAGCGGAACCTGATGAACCGTACATAACCGAGCCCCCTGAAGAAGTACGCAAGAAATACTATTTCGACGGAGGCCAAGTAGAGATTGCCGCTCATCTCGTCTACGAGTTGGACCCCGACGGCAAACAACTGCGTGTCGTGCGTTACACCGATTACGCGGCCGAGAAGGTGCGCGTTCTATGCCCGACGGTGCGTGAATTGCGCGAGAAATGGGCTGATCCTACGCAGCGTTCCGAGATTATCCAGGCCCTCGAAGAGCGTGGCATAAGTTTCACTGAGTTGGCCGAGGCAGCCCATCAACCCGATGCGGACCCGTTCGATCTCCTGTGCCATCTAGCATTCAACGCCCCCTTGCGTACCCGTCGCGAGCGTGCCCAGCGTCTGAAGAGCGAGCGCAAGGACTTCTTCGATCGCTATAGTCCCGAAGCCCGTCAGATTCTGGATGAACTTCTGGAGAAGTACGCAGAGCACGGCAACGCCCAGTTTGTTTTGCCCGATATCCTGCACGTGCCGCCTCTTTCCGCGCATGGCACGGTGCGTGAGATCAGCGCGGCCTTCGGCGGCGCCGAGAAACTTCGGCAGGCCGTTCACGATATGCAAAACCTGCTTTACGCCGCATCCTAAAAAGGTAAGCAATGCCTCGAAACAAGAAAATGTTTAAGGCGGCTCAACTCCAGACCACGGCCCAATCTCTCGGCAGTCTGATCAAGTCGGCGCGCGACATCATGCGCAAAGACAAGGGGCTCAATGGCGACCTTGATCGCCTGCCGATGCTTACTTGGATCATGTTCCTTAAGTTCCTCGACGATCTTGAAATCCAGCGCAAGGAGGAAGCGACGCTAGCAGGCAAAAGATTCCGGCCAGCCATTGAAGCACCTTACCGCTGGCGCGATTGGGCTGCCCAACCCGATGGTGTTACCGGCGATACATTGCTCGCTTTCATTAATCAAGATCGTTGCACGAGGGCAGACGGTACTAAAGGCCCAGGCCTGTTCGCCTACTTGCGCAGGTTGACAAGTTCCAACGGCGACGACCGCCGCGACGTCATCGCAACGGTTTTCAAGGGCGTGGATAACCGCATGAAGAGCGGCTATCTGCTCCGCGACGTCGTCAACAAAGTCAGCGGCATCCATTTCAGCTCCAGCGACGAGCTGCATACGCTGGGCGCCCTGTATGAATCCATGCTGCGCGAAATGCGCGACGCCGCAGGCGACTCGGGCGAGTTCTACACACCGCGTCCGGTAGTGCGCTTCATGGTCGAGGTGACTCATCCGCGATTGGGCGAGACTGTGCTGGACCCGGCTTGTGGCACGGGCGGCTTTCTCGTCGAGGCGTTCAATCACCTAAGCAAACAAGTCAAGACCGTCGATCACAGGAAAATCTTGCAGACGCGGTCTCTGTTCGGATGCGAGCCCAAGCCGTTGCCCTATCTGCTCAGCCAGATGAACCTGCTGTTGCACGGCCTGGACGCGCCGCAGATCGATCCGGGCAATTCCTTGCGCTTCAAGCTCACCGAGATCGGCGAGAAAGAGCGGGTGGACGTCATTCTCACCAACCCGCCGTTCGGCGGGGAGGAAGAGAAAGGCATTCAGGGAAATTTTCCCGAAGACCGGCAAACGGGGGAGACGGCGCTGCTCTTCCTGCAGCTCATCATGCGCAGGCTGCACCGCGCGCCGAGCAAGTTCGGCCCCGCCCGCGCCGCGGTCATCGTTCCCAACGGTACGTTGTTCGGCGACGGCCTTTGCGCTCGCATCAAGGAAGAGCTGCTCAAGGAGTTCAACCTGCACACCATTGTCCGCCTGCCCAACGGCGTATTCGCGCCCTACACCAGCATCCCCACGAACGTCCTCTTCTTCGACCGTTCGGGGTCGACGCAGGAAGTCTGGTATTACGAGCAGCCGCTGCCCGAAGGCCGGAAGAACTACACCAAGACTGCGCCGATGCAGTTCGAGGAGTTCACCGATTGCCAGAAGTGGTGGACCAAGCGCGAAGAAAACGACCGGGCTTGGAAAGTGCCCGTCGCCGAATTGCTCGCCAACAATTGCAACCTAGACCGCAAAAACCCGCGCGCGAAGGAAGACATCACCCATCTTCCGCCTGATCAAATCGCTGCCGAAATCCTGAAGAAGGAACAGCGTATCGCGGAAATCATGGCGAACATTCGCAGCCTCCTCACGAAGCAAAGCGCATGAGTAGATTGTGGCCGACCGTGCGGTTGAACGACGTACTTCGGCGGTCGGAGCAAACTGTCACTATCCAGCCCGACGCCGAATATCGCGAAGTAACCGTCAAGCTGTGGGGAAAAGGCGTCGTGCTTCGCGGTAACGTACGAGGCACGGAAATAGCGTCTTCACGACGGTTCTTGGCAAGAACCGGGCAGTTTATCCTTTCGCGCATTGATGCTCGCAACGGGGCGATCGGCGTTGTGCCGCCAGAACTTAACGGCGCTATTGTCACGAACGATTTTCCGTTGTTCGAACCGAATCCGGAACGAATAGACGTCGCGTTCCTAGGTTGGCTCGGGAAGACCCCGGCCTTCGTGGAGCTTTGTGTACGAGCGAGTGAAGGCACTACAAATCGCGTGCGGCTACAGAAAGACCGCTTTCTCGCACTTGAAATCCCCCTGCCACCGTTGTCAGAGCAGCGGCGGATAGTTGCGCGAATTGACGAACTGGCCGTCCAAATCCACGAAGCCCGCACCCTTCGCAAGGAACAGGAACACGAGATGCACCAGATATTGCTTGGAGCGTTTTGGCGTATCTCAAAAGCTGTACCGAAATGTCCAATGCGTGAAGTAGCACCACTGGTGCGACGCCCCGTCCAGGCTGATGTGAACGAAACCTATCCAGAACTTGGGATTCGCTCTTTTGGCAAAGGAACTTTTCACAAACCTGCATTAAGTGGGGTTGAACTTGGTGATAAACGAATCTTTAGGATCGACGCTGGTGACCTTCTTTTTAGCAACGTATTTGCGTGGGAAGGCGCGATTGCTGTGGTGAGGCCAGAGGACCACGATCGAGTCGGTTCGCACCGGTATATCACCTGCGTACCGGAAGAAGGAGTCGCAACGTCACCTTTCTTGTGCTTTTACTTTCTAACCGACGAAGGACTAGAGTTAATACGTGCTGCATCACCAGGCGGGGCAGGACGAAATCGAACACTTGGTCTTGCTGCGTTGGAGGCAATTGAAGTTCCGATTCCGCCAATTGCAGACCAGCAATGGTTCGATGCATTACAGGCAAGGGTAAACATTTTACGGCAGTTGCAGGTCGAGACTGCCGCCGAACTCGATGCCTTGCTTCCCGCTATCCTCGACCGCGCGTTCAAAGGAGAATTGTTATGAGCGATATGGATACGTTGCGGCTCTTTGCAGAGGGTAAAGCTTTTGTCGAAGGGAAGTTTTATCTTCGCGAGACAGTACGACTGCTTGAGACAACCCGAATGCTACTTGATACGGCCCTTGTCTCTGCGGCAAAAAGGGAACGCATGGCTGCCGACTTAAGGGACGCGGTCATCTATGAAGTCGAGATTCGTAAAGGGTCGATTGACGCCTATATCACACTCAGCGATCTGGCAAGCCAGGTGCTTCCGCTATTTGTACCTATCGCGGGAGATGTGATGGCTCGATTGCCGATCATCTTCGACTACGTCAAAAAGGCGAAGGCGCTGGTGGAGTGGCTTGGCGCCAAGCGGCAGAAGGATGTCAACGTCAATGTTCAGGTCTCAGACTCGCCAGGAGCCGTCATCTTGGTTGCTAGTGACGGCGATAATTACCACACGACTCACAACGAACTTTACGGCGGCCTCAGGTTCTTCAAACCGCTCAAGCAATTGTCAGAGCTATGTGACGGAGGGCGGGTCGAGACGATTAAGTTCTATGAGGGAGAGGACGAGCGTGAGGTTGAGCCGTCAATTGTCATTGACTCGTCAACGAAGCAACTTTATAGAGCTGAGACCGAGATCGATAACCTGACGATCACAGTTGTCGGGACGTTGTTTGATCTAAACACCAGAAACAGAAAAGGGAAGCTCGAAACAGGAGATGGCAATACCGTTACGATCCAAATTGCCGTAACATCCGACATCCACGGTTTTTCGCAGACTGCTTATGACAAAGGGCCGGTTGAGTTCACGGCTAGGCCACTGATGAAAGTCATAAACGGAGTCTCGACTGTGGCTGGCTATGAGCTAGTCAGCTTTATTCCTCCACGTCAGTCAAAAATGGACATTTAAGGCGAGGAATGATTGTGAGCGCACTGAGTTACCAACAAGCAGAAACCGCCGCCGGACTCGACGCCCTGCTTCCCGCCATCCTCGACCGTGCTTTTCGTGTTGAGTTATAGTCGCGCATTGAATGGCTCGACATCAGCTACCTGCCTATATTCACGCCAGGAATCTCCAGACCGTCCTGAGGTTCAGTTCAGAAATTGTCAGCGATAAAGACAAAGCCGTCATCTGTGATGCCGTTGAGCTAACGTTCGTTGATCCTGCCGGGTTGTGCATCCTCGCAGCGACCTGTCACAAACTAGCGAGTTTAGGCAAGAAGCTAGAGCTCGAAAATATGCCGCGGGAAATTGCCAGATATCTCGCGCGAATGGACCTGTTTAAAGCGTGCGGAATTCGCTATGACGAGAATTTCGTTCGTCATAATCGAGCAGGCGATCTTGTCGAACTTTGCATGCTCGACAAAAGGGCGAACATTGATGATTGCGCTGCAAGAATGGCGCACGCTCTAGTCGGATCAATACCCGGCTTAGACCCGCGTGCGAAGCTAGACGAAATGACCGGTTTTAGTCCGTATAACCTTCTCTACGTACCGCTTGTCTATATTCTCAACGAGTTTTTGGAAAACGCCCTGACTCATGGCAGACGAGGAGGCTTTAAGGATGCAGTTGCATGGATTGCGGCTCAATATTACGCTGCAAAAGACCGAATTTGTCTGGCCGTCATTGATGATGGATGCGGATTTCTTGGGTCGCTCAGGAAACATCAAGATCTGCACGATAAGACACACCTCGGTGCGACCCGATTGGCGCTGCTTCCACGTGTCACATGCAATCCTGACCTTGAACTAAGGTCAAGTGAAACTGCGAATCAGGGTATTGGCTTAACCATCATTAAAGAAATGACAAATCGGAGTCGTGGGGTCATACGTATGGGTAGCGGAGACCACGTGCTGGAGCTGAGCGGAGGTGGTGCGGAAAGGCCTTATCGAATCACCGATTGGCAGGGGGTAATACTGGCTCTGGAATTCAAGCGGGATTTGCTTAGGCAAGTAAATGTGCACCAAGTTATTAAGGCGCTTAGAGATCTTCCGAGTCCACAGGGCCTCCGATTTGAGTAGATTTAGGTGCGAGCGAGCAATCACCGAACTTTTGGTTTATATTCTGACTAAGTAACGTTGATTGTTGCCTCGTGTTATTTGATTGGGGATAGCACCATGCAAACAGCCTATTTAATCGCTGAACACACCAAAGATCATTTTCTGGGCAGTCGTTTCCGCGCCCGCGAACTGCGCGAAGAGCTAGAGGTTTTGCTCGCGCGTGTGGACGAAATCGTTTTGGACTTCACTGGTTTGGTTTCGGCTACGCAATCGTTTATCGACGAACTGGTGGGCGTGCTTATTCTTATACACGGACCAGACATCGTTCAGCGTTTGGTATTTAAAGGTTGCTCAGAGGATATTAGGGCAATCATCGGTTTTGTCGTTTCGAGCCGCACCGAAGATTTCAAAAGGAAGAACCAGCATTGATTGATCGGCTCTTCTTTGCTGATTCAGAAAACCCGCCGTTGGCGGGTTTTCTTTTCGCGAAAACCGGAACTGATTGAGATAGCCCAGACGAGTGTAGCGGGTGCAGCAATGGGGTGCAGCAAGGTGCAGGGTCAAGTCTTGCACTGACACATGCAACGTCATGGGCGGCGACGGAAAAAGGAGAATTGGGGGCAGACCACGAGGCGCGTTGTATGCGCCGCTGTTGGTGTTGCTTTTTTCTTCCGAACCCGTATGGCGCGCACGCGCATCGCAGCACGAGCGCTAAAGAGCCCGAAGGGCGGCGCGATGGATCGCGCCGGTCAAACTCGGCGCATGGATGCGCCGTAGGGCGATCTCTAAAGCGCGAGGCGAGATGCGCGGGGGTCTTCGCGCCATCCGGGTGGCCTTTTCTTTCGTCCACTTCTTTTGGCCGCACAAAAGAAATGGACCCCGGGGCAGCAGGGGCGGAGCGCCCGCGTCTTTCTAAATGGTGCCCGCGGAGCGGGCTCTATATTTTGTTGTGAGAACGGAATTAGTGCGGCATCATGTGCCGCACTAATCACGAGTAACCCTTATGCCCCAATTTCAGATTCCTATCTCCGATGTTATCGGCCTGATCTGGTTCGTCGTGCTCTGGGTCGGGTACACGTGGTACACCGATCGCGGCAAACCGCGCAAACACTCGCTGCGCGCGGTGATGCATAAGAATCGCTTTCGTTGGATGACGCAAGTGCTGCGACGCGACAACCGCATGACCGACACGCAGATCCTCGGTCACCTGGGACAGGGGACATCGTTCTTCGCCTCGACGACGTTGCTGATCCTCGTTGGCTTGTTCACGGTTCTCGGCTCCACCGACGAAGCGATAATCGCGCTGCGGCAGATTCCCTTCGCGGGCAAGATGACGCTCGCTCAATGGGAACTGAGGTTGCTGGTGCTCATCGTTGTGTTCGTGCACGCCTTCTTCAAGTTCACCTGGGGGTTGCGGCAGTTCAATTACTGCGCAATCCTGGTTGGGGCGGCGCCGGCGGAGAAAAATGCCCGAGACGACGCCTGGGTGCGCACGGCGGCGTGGATCAGCACTCTGGCGTCGAAGGACTTCAATCAAGGGTTGCGCGCGTATTACTTCGGCCTTGCCGTGCTCGCGTGGTTTATCAATGGGTGGGTGTTCATGGCCGCGACGGCGCTCGTCGTCGGCGTGCTCTTTTGGCGTGAGTACCATTCCGAAGCGTTACGTACGCTGGAGCTGGCCTCGGGCTTCAAGTCGGCGCGCGGCGACATCGTGCCGTAACGACTACGCGCGCTGGGTATCTTCGCCGAGGCGCAGCAGCGCCTCGGCCTCGTCAAAGGAAAATCCGCACACGCTCACGGGCTGCGCCTTGCCCGAAACCGCAATCGATTGCTCCCGACCCAACCACGACGACTCCGGTAATACCTCATAGGCGTCTTGGGCGATCAGGATATTCTTACCAAGTTTCTTGGTCTGTTCCTGTAGGCGAAACGTAAGGTTCACGGCGTCGCCGATGGCGGTGCGGCCCTGGTCGGTGCCGATGGCAGCAATGCCGAAGTTGATGCCGGCGCCGATGCCGAACGGTTGCGGCAGCTCTGGATGGGTAGCGTTTAAGTGCTGCGAGATGCGGTTCAGTTGGCACGCCGAGTCAATGGCGCGCTGCACGGCGCGCACGGCATCGCGGTCGGCCTCCCAGCGTGCGTAGACGCAATCGCCTAGAAACTTGTCCACCATGCCATAGCGTTCCTTGATGCAGCTTGTGGCGGCGCGGAACCACTCGTTCATCAGTTCCGTGAGCGCGCGCACCGGCATGGACTCGGATAAGCGCGTGAAGCCGCGGATGTCGGCAACCAGAATGGCGGTATGAACGACCTCCACCTGCGGCGTGACGATGACGGTCGTCTCGCGCGTGTGGGTGGCGCGGGCGGAGGCGGCGCTGGTGCGCGCCTGTTCGAAGCTCAGACTCGCCGAGCCGATCGTGACCCGATCGCCGTTGTTGAGCAGGGTCGGGAGCGTGATGCGTTTGGCGTTCAGGTAACTGCCGTTGGAGCTGCCTTCGTCAATCAGATAATAGGCGTCGCCTTGCAGGCGGCAGATCATCGCGTGGCGACGCGACACCAGCGGATCGTCGAGCACGATGTCGCTGGTGGCATCGCGGCCGACGGTTGTGACTTCCTTGCACGGGATGCGTTGCGCACCGCTATTTCTTGTCAGGTTAATAAACGCGGACATGGCACATTCTCGACGGCTCTTGCTGAAAGCATAGGGCGCGGATTGTCGCATTGGAAGGCCAAGCCCGCCGATCTTACCGCTCGCCGAAACGGCGGCGGCCGGCGTGTACAATACCTCGCATGCGGATTGCGGCACTTGTCGAATACGACGGCGCGGATTTCTGCGGCTGGCAGCGTCAGGCACACGCGCGTTCGGTGCAGCAGTGCGTCGAGGAGGCATTGTCCAAAGTGGCAGACGAGCCGA